>CAZSOG010000008.1:0-17123 GCA_964607555.1 uncultured Pirellulaceae bacterium
GATGAGGTTTTCCGATATTAGCGAGAATTAGCGTCGATTAGTGTTCTTTTTCTTCTGGTCCGTGAACCGTTACGGATTCTTTTCCAATCGCTGACCCAGCACCCGTGCTTTTTGTTCCCGACTCTTCAGGCTAGTCCTTTGTCTCAGGCGAAGCTAAGATGACTTAGAGGCTGTCACAGAACTTCCGCGGCACGGCGTTTAGCCGCCTGCTTCGACGGACTGGGAAGTCCATCGTACGTGTTTGAAACTGAGTTTTGGGACAGGTTCTTGATGGCTCAGGTCGTTCCGCCTCATGGCAGCTTGAAAACGCTCACAAATCTCGGACTTCAGTTCATGCGTGTAGTCGTAAACCGTGTTGTTTTGGGCCATGGCCATCGGCGTCGAGGTCTGGCGCGTCCGCATGGTGCCAACGTATGCTCGGGTCTTGGATTGTTCGCGCTGAGTATCGCGCTGTTCATGCCCCGTCCCGGCCACGCTGCTGACCGGATCATTCTACGCAATCTCGATGTGATCTCCGATCAACCAACGGTTGGTTTTGACGCGGATGGCGTGCGTCTCGCCGATGGCCGAACGATTACTTGGGATCAAATCGAAAGTGGTCGAGTGGCAGCCGACCGCCAGGCCGACTTCGATCGGATGCTGAGTCAGTTGGGTAGTCATCTGTATCGCATTCGCCGGCGTCTCGATACGGGCGACTATGCGGGCCTGCTGTCGCATGCCGAGGCGATGTACCCCCAGTATGCGGAGCGGTCCAGCCCAACGGCCTATATGGTCTTTCAATCGCTCATGTGGGCCCGATTGGCCGTTGGCCGGAGAGAAGCAGCATTGGAACCCTACCTGCGATGTTACGAATACCTTCGCGAAGCTGAAAAAACAGGCGACTCGGTTGCCTTGCCGGGACGGCGTCGCCTGCGCGTCGACATGCAGACCGGACTATCCTCTGAGTTGCCACCGGTGTGGTTTGACGTGGAGCAAGCCAAGCAGACGCTGCAACCGGTCGCCCACGTGATCAGCCAAATGTCGAAGCCCCGCCCACCCGGTGCGCGCATCTACTATGCCACGCTCGCGCTGACGGCCGGCCGGCCGGAACTGGCTCGGCAGGTGTTGAATGGCCTCGAAGGACTCGATACGCTCAAGGAGATCGTCGCTGCCCAGGCAGACCTGGTGGCCGGCAATCCCACGGCGGCCGCCAGTCGGCTTGCCGCGTCGTGGAAGCAACTCCCCACAAACGAGCAGCCGCTGGCATTATATTGGTTGGGGCGCGCACGTCTTGCCGCTCATGATCCGGAGACTCAACAACTCGGCATGCTGGATTTGCTGCGCATTGGGGCCGTCCATGGTCGCGCCGACCCTGACCTGGCCGCCGCCGGGCTGTACGATGTAATGCGACAACTGGCTCGGCAAGGCGACGTAACCGGCAGCATTGCCGTGCGACGCGAGCTGTTGGATCGGTATGGACAGACCTGGCACGCGACACTCGTGCGGAAAGAAACAGGAACAAAAAAGGAAGCTCCATGAACTTACCAACGCAGATTGATCGCGTGCCGGACACGCGACCGTCCCGAATTCGGATCATCGCGTGCAGCCTGGTCGCGGTGGCGGCGTTCCTTGGTTGGCAAGCCGCATGGGGACGTGCACAAGGAGATGCCGTGGCGGAGCCCGCGCCTGATTCCGCGCCGGAGACACTAAGCGAGGACCTCGCCGACACCCCATCCAGCCCGTCGGCACGACCACCGGCAGCGCCGCCAAAGACACGCACCTTGTTGGATACTTTGGTCCAGGGTGGTGTCGTCGGGCTGCTGATCGGGATTCTGTCCGTGATTGCGGTGGGATTCATAATCGAACATTTCATTTCGATCCGAAAAAGCGTCTTGTTGCCGGAGGCCGTGGTGACACAGTTGGAAGAGTTGATCCACGACGGGCAGATCAAGGACGCAATTGAAGCCGCCGCCGATCCGGCCAATGAATCACTGATAGCAGATGTCGTCCTGGCCGGACTCCAACGTTACGAGGCCAGCGAGTTCGGTTTTGCCGAGTACAAAGCGGCGGTCGAAGAGGCGGGCGAAGACCAGACGGGACGCTTGTATCGCAAAACCGAGGTGCTCGGTATCATCGGCGCCATCGCCCCCATGCTTGGCCTGACCGGTACGGTGCTCGGCATGATCAAGGCATTCAACAAGATCGCGGCGACCGGCGGGGCCGCGCGCCCCGAAGAACTGGCGGACGGGATCGGCCAGGCTCTGGTCACCACCTTGATGGGACTGGTCGTCGCGATTCCCGCCATGATCGCCTTCAGTTACTTTCGCATTCGGATTGACTCGATTGTCGCCGAAGCGGGGAAACGAGTCGAGCAGATCATGATGCCGCTGGGAAGACGGCGGTAGACGCCCTTGAGACCGCGGGGAGCAATCATGCGATTATCCAAACGCCGCGTGGCAACACGCGTTCAGATGAACATGACGCCGATGATCGATATCGTGTTCTTGCTGATCATTTTCTTCATGACGGTCACTCAAGTGTCACGCGTGAACCGCGAACGGCTCGACCTGCCGAAGCAGCCGGGCGCCGAGGACCAGAAACCGACCGTGCTGACGATCAATGTGGACCAGACCGGAGAGATCCTTGTCGCGGGGAGTCTCTATCCGCTCGCCGACCTGATCGCCCTGGTCGCCGACGAACTGGCTCGAGCGGGTGATGACCCAAGCCGCTTGACAGTGGTCGTGCGGACAGACCAACGGGGGACGAGTCGCACCACGAATGAGATCATGCGTGCCCTGGCGCGCCTGCGGATCCATCTGGTTCGGATCGCCGTTCAAGTACCACGCTGACCCTGCTTCGAGATTCGATCAATGAAACTATCAAGTCATAAGCTACAGCGCGAACCGCGCCTCGAGCTGGCGATGACCAGCATGATCGACGTCGTGTTCTTGCTGCTGATATTCTTCATGACGACCGCAAGTTTCGTGGAGACCGAACGGCACTTGAATTCGTCGATCCAAGTGAATCGCCAGTCCGCCGGTCAGCAAGCGGACTTTGAGCCCGCGATCGTCGAAGTCGTGCGGTCGGGCGGCCGGTTCGTCTACCGGCTCGGTGAACGTGAACTCACGACGCAACAGGAGCTGACGACGATCCTCCGCCAGTTCGACAACAAGGCGGACGGAGCGTTCGTGCGCGTGAGCGACGACGCCCCATTCGCGATGGCCGCCGCCGCCATCCAGGCTTGCAAAACAGCTCGGTTTGCCATGGTGTCTTATGTACCTGAAAACGCGGAAGACTGATCTGCCCGCGCGGCGCTCGCGCGGCCAATGCCGTGATGGCGTGTCCGCCGCGCTGCAGCACATGGCGCGCGGGACATGCCTGGTCATCGTCTTCGCGGGACTCGTGGCGCGTGGTGGTCCAGCTTGCGCGGCCGACTCGGACCAGCAGGCATTGCAAAGCCTCTTGGCACGGCTGGGGTTGGTCGATCTGCAGATTTTTCAGCTGGAACAACAGCTCAAATCCACCGGCGTTGCCGATGAGGATGTGGCTGCGGCGCGCCGGCTGGCCGACCTGTATGCCGCGCGTTTGATGAGTAGCGCGGATGACGCGGCCCGCTACGCCGAACTGATGGCGCGTGTCCAGGATCTCTTGCGGCGTTTTCCCGCGGCCAATACCACGGCGTTACAGGTCATGTTGCTGCAGGCCGACTATAACCAGGCGGAGACGCGTATTGCCGAGTGGATTAGCGATCCGCAGCAAACGGCGGCCAAGGAGGATGCCGCACGGACACTCGGGCGCATCACGCCGCTGTTGGACAAGTACCAGCAAACACTCAACCAACAACTCGAAAAACTCACCGCCCGCGCCGATTCAATGGCCGAGGGGGACGCGCTGCGCACACTCGAAAAGCAGGCACGGCGTCTCCAGAATGTGACCGCGCGGGCGACGTATTTCGCCGCTTGGGCAAGCTATTACCTTGCCTTGATCCAAGACGATCCGCCAAACGGGCCGCTGTACCAGCGGGCCCGATCGATCTTTCGGCAATTGCTGCAAATCGGTGATCAACCAATGAGTGAGGTCAAGGCCGAGTGGTTGGGGCTCGAATCGGTCTGGAAAGCGCGCGCCTTGATCGGTTTAGGGCTGGCCGAAGCCGCGTGCGCACATGCGGACGCAGCCGACACCTGTTTCGGACTCCTGGAGAATGCCGCCGTCCCCGTGCCGATACGTGACCAGGCCGCGTATTGGCATCTCCGCGCGCTGCTTGACAGTGGCCGCCTGCGCGAGACGATCGAGTTCGCCCGGCGGATGCTGCAGAGTTTCAGTTCCGAGGCCAGTCAGGGTGAAGTGAGTTTCTGCGTGGCATTGGTCCGTGCCGGTTACGGCCCGCCGGTCGATCAGCGGCAGGAGATTCCGGCCAAGGAACGTGTCGAATTGGGCAAGTTGGGATTGCTGGGCCTTGCCAAGTTGGGCCAGCTGGCCGCGGTTGACGCGCTTTTGGAAAAGTACAAGATCCCGGTCGATGATCGCGCCGGGTTCATTCTGTTATGGGCGCATGGTCAACAGATTTTCGCCAAAGCCGAGAAGGAGAAGAAGCCGAGCGACTACGAGCAGGCCGCACACACGCTCCAGGCCGCGCTCGATTCGGACGACGCCGGGATCCTGCCGGGGCCGGCCGCGCGGTGCCGCTATACGCTGGCTTGGTGCTACTACCGTCAAGACCAGCTGGAAGAAGCGGCGCGGCAGTTTACGCGGGCCGCTGATGGATTGCGCGAAGCCAAGGAATCACTCGCCCCCGAAGCGGCCTGGATGGCGTTCGTCGCCTATCGACAACTGTGCAAGAAACAGCCCGAACTGCTCAGCAAAGCGACGGCGGCACTCGACCGAATCAAACGTGATTTTCCCAGACACGCGTATGCCAAACGCGCCGATCTGGAGCTGGCGCGACTGTTGGCCGGCACGTCGCCGGATCAGACCATCCATTTCCTGGAAGGCGTGAAACCAAGTGATCCGAACTACCTGTCGGCGCGCTACGAGCTCTGTTTGTTATTGCACCAACATTGGGCGCGGGCGAAGAGCGATGGGCAAGCGCGCGGCACGCGTTGCAGGGCATTGAACCAGGCAGTCGATGTCTTCCTGAAGGCCGCCGGCGGCGGCACGGACGTGGCCCGCAAGAAGGCAAAAGTCTGTTTGTTACTGGTTGATGCCGCCGCGCGAACCCCAGACTCGGATCCGGATCTGGCCGCACGATATCTCGCGCGGGCGGCACAATATGCGGCCGACCTGGATGACAATGACGCGCTGGCGGCCGAGTATCACTATCGGGCATTACAGCAGGCGACTCGACGGGGCGATACCAAAGGCCGTCAGCAGCATGCCGAGTGGCTGGTCAAGCACGGGTCCGGCTCGCCATATGAGCAGGCGGCGCTCGTCGCCGTCGCGAGTGCCCTGGACAAGGTCGCCCGCAATGCGAACATGTCCCAGGATTCCAAGACGATCCAAGCAGCGTATGCGACGTTCCGCCGTCTGGTGGCTTCGCTGGGCGACTCACCCGACAAATTGGCGGCCAGCAAGAATAGTCGCGTCGCTCTGTCTCGGTTGGCATTCTACGCCGAGCAAACGGGCCGACATGAGGAGGCGGCGGACTTGCTGGAGAAACTCCTGGTCGTGTTTCCACGCGATCGCGGGTACCTGCAGCGCGCGGCGCTGGCCGCGTTTCGCGCCAATCAGTTCGGCCGATCATTGGTTCATTGGCGCACGCTGCTCGCCGGCTTGCCCCGCGGAAGCCAAGCGTGGCTGGAAGCCAAGTACTATCAGCTGCAATGTCTTGCAAACACCGACAAGGACCGTGCCCGGCGCGTTTTCCACCAGTTTCAACTTCTCTACCCCGATCTGGGCGGCACGGCGTGGAAAACCAAATTTCGGCAACTGCCGGCGTTGCAATGACGTGTTTTTTCAGCGTTGCCGAAGCGTGATGGCGGAGAGGCTGCGTGCGGGCAGCGTCACCGAGAAGCGCGCGCCGGGCACTTGGATCGTCTTCTGTTGGATCTTCACGGCGTCCGGATGTGCCACGGAATTGGCCGCCAGGATTCCGCCGCCCGAGATCCACTGCCATTTCGCGTCCGCCATCGGACGGAATGATGACAGTGTGACATTCACATCAGCAGCGCCGTCCGGATCATGGTTGATCAGCAACAGGACCAACGTGTCAGGCGTATCTCCAACCAGGGCCAGCACGTCGACCCGAGGCGCTTCGGAAACGGGTGGCAAATTGTGCAGACGGGGCACCGAGAACGCCGGGCCCTCAACGTGCACGGCGACCGGCCATCGGCCCGGTTGCGTTGAGTACAGTTTTCTCGCGAAATAGACCGGGTTTGGATAGACCAACTCGTTCTGCTTGCGGAGCCCGCCGCCGTGGTTGAGCAATGCGCTGTGCGTGACCAGCTCGACGCGATCCCCGGCGCGGACGGCCATGTTCACGATCCCGGCCCAGAACATTGCTTCGGCCAAACTGCCGTTGTTTGGCAGGTTGGGCCGGTTCGTGAAGATCTGCAACTCCGTAATGGCCAGTTTACCGTCGGCTACATGACTGCGTAACTGGCCGGACAACCGGCCCAGTTCGTGACGAAACTCCCAGGGGTAGCCGGCAATCGACCACCAGACTTTTTCCGGAGGCGTCGTCGTCGGCATCCCGCCGCCGATCAAGACGTGCAGGCTCACACTCCGCAGAATGTCCGCGGATTGGTCGACCAACACGCGATTCCAATCGAAATTGTGGCCATTGGCGATGAAGCGGATCGTCGGGTCGCGCTGCCGCATCGCCTCGACAAACTTACGATATCTGGGGGCGTACTCGTCCGCGGTGCAGTGGCCGATCTGCCATTTGCCATACAGTTCATTGCCAATTTCCCAATAACGCACCCGATATGGTTCCGGGTGTCCGTTGGCGGCACGCTGTCGCCCCATCGGCGTCGCAACCGATCCGTTACAGTATTCGACCCAGTCCGCCGCTTCCGCGGCCGTGCCATCTCCCGCGTTAACGCAGATCATTGGTTCGCAGCCAACAAGTTGGCAAAACCGCATGAACTCATCCGTGCCAACATAGTTAGGTTCCGGCATGTTCCAGGGCCGGTTCAACCGCATGGGCCGCTTCTCCGCAGGCCCGACACCGTCTTTCCAGTGATACCCACTCACGAAATTCCCGCCCGGCCAGCGCAGTAGTGACAGTTTCGATTCCTTCGTCAACCGAACAACCTCCGAGTCCCAGCCGTCGAGATGATCGGCGGGGAACAGCAGGCACTGGTCCAACCAGATCGTCCCGGGGGAATCGACGCCGATTTCCAACCGAAACTTTGAGTCCGGCGTTCCCTTACTCGAAGGTAGATGCAATGCACAGCGCGCGGTCCGCCAATCCTTTCCCCGAATCGCCAGCATCTTCTCAGCCGCGATGCGAGGATCTGTCTGGCTGACCAGGCGGACCGTCAGCTGAGTATCTCGAGCGGCACGAACATGCGCGGAGAATTCGTAGTCGCGTTGTCGGGCGATGGGCAGATCGAGCACCTGTTGAATACCAGCACGAGCACCGCCTTCGCCGGCGCGGTCAATTCGAAGGCCGGGGCGGCTCGGAAGCACATCGTCGGCGCCCGCGTACTGGACCCTATCCCGATCGGCGTCGCCCAAAGCGGCCCAACCGGGTGGCAACCCGGCGCGGACCCACTCGGCTTGACCTTGCATGCCGAAGCGCCGCGTCAGCATCGAGGCGATTCGACCACGGTTGCTACCCCACATCGCCGCCGCGGCGAAGCCTGGGTTGTGCACCAGTTGGGCCCACATCCCGTGGTAAATGTTTCGTCCCAGATGCTCCGCGAATTTGCCATAAAGAAGTCGACTGACCGGTTGCTCGGCACGCCGCGCGCAATCAACGGCGATGTCAGTCAGACCGTCTTTTCTTGGCACGAATGAGTACATGGGGCCCGGTTCCGCGGCGTACGTCCCGGCAACGGTGAACATGAGACAGACGATGGCAAGAACCTGGGAACAACCGATTGCCTGGCCACGCCGCGTTGGACTGATCGTGTCGTGTTGCATTGTTATATACCTGCTAAATTCGAGGCTATCGCGGAACGACGGTTCGTACCGGGCGCGTACGCGCCTCGGTGACGGCTTGGAGAGGTCCATCGCACGGCTTTCACCGCGCGTATATCTACAGTGTTTTCTTGTCGACGATCACGAAATCATCGAGGACGGCACTCGGGATACGCGTCGGCCGGCGCGTCTCCAGGTGAATATATGCCCAACGTGTTTCGGCGCGCGCCAAGACGGTCTGATCCGAGGAACGAACCATCTCGTAGCGGCGTACGCAAGTTGCCCGCTGCATGGCCGCGATCCAAGTATGGACGATAATCTCATCATCTGCAAAAGCCGGGCTTAGGTAATCGATATGGTGAGAGCGCGCGACCCAGGCATGCGCATGTTCGCGGTAGCGACTCGATGGCCAGCCTTGAGTATTCGAATGAGCGATCGCCGCCGCCTGCATCCAATTCACATAGACGGCGTTATTCGCATGGCCGAGCTCGTCGATTTCACTGGACAAGACGGTGTGATGGTGCTGAAACACGTCGGGCATGATGGGGGTATCTCTGTTCGTTCAGAAATCGACGGCACTGCAACCAGGCTGGGAGGCTGGCGCGAAACCGTCTCGGCAAGGTTGTTATCCGCTTCGTCGACGGACGTGGACATCCATCGTACATCTCGTTGCCAGTTCCAGGATACCCGATGCGGCGACGCAGAAAAACGGGGGAGCCGTGCCATGGCCTGTTGATCCCAGTTCTTACTCTTAATCTTACTCTTAATCTTAATCCTCTTCCGGCCTTTGCTGGCGCGGCACGCAGCGCAAATGAGGTAATCTCAAATGAGATATTCAGCTCCCATGAATCAGGAGAATCGTCGCGCAACGTAACACGTCATGTCGATCAGGAGTAAGATTAAGAGTAAGAGTAAGATTAAGAACTAAGAACTAACCCGCCGTTTTTCTACAGCCCAGCCGTGCCGTGGGACGGCGAAGGGTGGGATTATTTCGAATAATTGTAGTCGGTGGATTGCGAAAATGACTTTGGTTGCCCACCCGTCGCCAGTACAATGGAGCCTGTCATCTCGACCGGATTGGGATCCGTCGTACATCGTTCACGTGTATTTGCTTGATTGAAGGTAACCTCTTATATTCTTGCCATGCAATATTCTTGCCATGCAATATTCTTGCCACATCTTCTCCACGAATTTTCTGGTTGTATGCTGGCGCATCAAGAGGGGGCAAGAATATCTTGCGGAATTCGAGTTGGATAACTCCGTTGTTTCCTGGAACCAGCGAGGGCTACGCCGATGGACGACCCGATAACGCGTTGGATTGACGGGCTCCGGGCGGGCGACGACGAGGCGATTCGCAACCTGTGGAACTATTATTTTGACCGCCTGGTCGGTTTGGCGCGGGTGCGTCTTGGGACGTCTCCACGGCGTGTGGCTGACGAGGAGGACATCGCCTTGAGTGTATTTCGGTGCCTGTGCGCGGGTGCCGAAACGGGGCGGCTTGCCGAGATGGCGCACCGCGACGATCTTTGGCGCGTGCTGGTGACGATGACGGTTCGCAAGACAATCGACCAGCAGCGGCGTGCCGGGAACGTGAAACGGGGTGGTGGGAAGGTGCGGGGCGAATCGATATTCACGGGTCGGCACGGCGAGGACCGCGCGCCCGGTATTCAACAATTCGGCGACGGGGGCCCAACTCCGGAAATGCTTGTCATCATGGAAGAAGAAGGACGCCGGCTCCTGGAGGCACTCGAAGATGATGCATTGCAACAGATAGCTTTGTGGAAACTGGAAGGCTATACCAACGACGAAATCGCCGAGAAGATCGGTTTGACGACGCGCAGTGTCGAACGGAAACTGCATCGAATTCGAGAAAAATGGACGCAGGACGGCTTGGTATGAACATGGACCAAGACAGCGCGCCGGGGCAGGAGTCCGTTTCGGACGCCACCCGCGTCGATCGGATTTGTGACCGATTCGAACAGGCATGGCGCAACGGCGCGCAACCGAATGTGGCGGCGTACCTGGGCGACGTTCCGGAACCGTTGCGGTCCCGTCTGTTTGCGGAACTCGTGTTGTCTGATCTGGAGTGCCGGGAACACGCCGGGACGCCGGCGGAACGTGGCGAGTATCTCAAGCAGTTTCCCGAACGGTGCCGTGAAATCGATGCGATCTTCAGGCGATTCCAGACCGATTCGTCGCAGCGTGGTGTGCGCCAGCCCCGGATTTCCGAGCCCGCCACGGATGACGTTTACTCCGCCAACGGGCAATGTGGCAACTATCAGCTGCTGGAAGAAATCGCGCGCGGTGGAATGGGGATCGTCTTTCGTGCACATGATACCCGTTTGCAGCGCACCGTGGCTCTGAAGATGATCCTGGATCGGAACCTGGCCTCGGCCGAAGCCGTGCAACGATTCTACGCCGAAGCGGAAATGGCCGCCGGTTTGGATCATCCTGGCATCGTGCCGGTCTACGATGTTGGTGAACATGAAGGGCACCACTACTACGCCATGGGGTTCATCGAAGGCCCAACGCTCGCGGAACAGCTGAAACAGCATGCCTACTCGGGACACGAAACAGCACGCCTTGTCATCGACTTGGCGCGGGCAGTGGCGTACGCCCATCGGCATGGCGTCGTGCATCGCGACTTGAAACCAGGGAATATCTTGCTGGGCGCGGACGGCCAGCCACGCATCACTGATTTTGGATTGGCGAAACGGACGGATCGCCCCAGCCACTTGACGATGGAGGGCCAGATTCTTGGAACGCCGGGATATATGGCTCCGGAACAGGCAAAAGGTGCCACCCAACAGTCAGGGCCGGCCGCCGACATCTACGCGCTGGGCGCCATCCTCTATCACCTTCTGACGGGCCACCCACCGTTCCGGTCGAGTCTGGATGCCCTGGTACAGGTTTTGGAGCAGGACCCGGTACCGCCGCGCGTGCTCAACCGCCGAATCCCCCGCGACCTGGACGTTATTTGCATGAAGTGCCTGGCTAAGAGTCCGTCCGATCGTTTTCAATCGGCGGATGAATTGGCGGATGACCTGCAGCGTTTCTTGGACGGCGAACCGATTCAGGCACGCCGACTCAGTTGGCGGCGCGCCACATTGCGGTGGGCACGGCACCGGCCACGATTGGCCACCGTCTGGACCACGTTGTTTGCCATTTATATCTATCATCTGATTTGCTACGCCATGGGCAACCCGGGCTCGCTCGGCCATTTCCACTGGCTGGCAACGGGAACCGTGCTTCTGGTCGCGGCCTACGCGTGGGTCTATCAACGGCTCTTGTTGCGTCCTGAATCTGGAATGAACGTGCTGCATCTCTGGGCGGCGACCGATATTTTCGTCTTTACCGTCTTTCTGATCACGGCTGCCGACGGCGCGCACAGCCCGCTGGTCGTGCTCTATCTTTGCATGGTGGCCGGCACGGCATTGTCGTTCGATCGCCACATGGTATGGTTGGTGACGGGTGTCTCCATCGCGGCTTACTGTACCGTGGTCGTCATTTCACCCTGGTCGCATCCCACACTCGCATTGCCTGAATTTCGCGAGACGGCTCCCGTGGCCATTAGCATGCTGGCTATCGGTCTGATTCAGTACTATGTACTTCGTTGCGCGCGCCTGCACCAGATGCGTGATTACTCGAAAAGCAAACAGGCGGGAGCTAGAACAAAAAAATGAACAGTGTCTTGGAACTACGCGGTCAGCTCGAATCTCTCGACCTGAACGACCCGGACTACGCGGTCGCCTTCGTACGCGACTTGTTAGGCGCGGCGCGGGCGGCGGGCGCCAGCGATATCCACATTCAGCCGACCGCCGATGGCTTGGCAATTCGTTGGCGTCTGGATGGCGTCTTGCACGAGATCGGCACGTTCCAACGCGGCGAATCGGCCGATGTCGTCGTCCGTCTGAAGGTGCTTGCCGAGTTGCTGACCTATCGCACGGACGTTCCCCAGGAGGGGCGGATTCGCGATGCGCATGACGGTATCGAAATGCGCGTCAGCACGTTTCCTACGCTGCATGGAGAGCGCGCCGTCGTTCGCCTGTTCGCCGTCGAGAAGCAGTTCCAATTCGTCGCCGACCTGGGTCTGCCAGCCGAAATCGAGTCGGCCCTACGGAATTCGTTGTACGAAACCTCCGGCGCTCTGATCATCTGCGGGCCGGCCGGCAGCGGCAAGACCACAACTGCTTACGCCTGCCTGCGCGACCTGGTGCGGATGTCGGAAGGTGGTAAGAGTATCGTTTCCCTGGAAGACCCGATCGAGGTGCCGGTCGATGGTGTTGCTCAATCACAGGTGCATCCAAGTGCCGGATTCGATCTGGCCACCGGCCTGCGGTCGATCATGCGCCAGGACCCCGAAGTGATCATGGTGGGTGAAATTCGTGATCGCGATACGGCGGAAACCGTCTTTCAAGCGGCCCTCACGGGCCATTTGGTCGTGACGACATTCCACTCCGGTAACGCCACCGGAGCAATCAGCCGGCTGTCGGATATGGGGATTGAGCCCTATCTGCTGCGCAGTGGGATACTCGGTATCCTCAGCCAGCGCTTGGTGCGTCGCCTCTGCTCCTGCGCGGAACCGGCACGCGATGAAGCGGACCGCTGCGGGATTCGCGTCGACCACGCGCGCAAGGCGACCGGGTGCGCGCGGTGCCGCCACACGGGATACCATGGACGGCTTGTGTTGGGCGAGTTCCTCAAGGCTGAACAGAACGAGGTCGGACGCGCTATCCTGTCGCGCAGCGACGCCGCCGTGCTGCAGAAACTGGCCGTGCAGAACGGCATGATTCCCAGCTGGGATCGGGCGCTCGAGGCCGTGCGGCAGGGCCGTACCAGCGCGGCGGAAGTGCGACGCGTGTTCGGGTTTCCCGATCGTGATGATCAAGGTTCCCGTGACTCTGGATGTTAGAGACCTTATGGGCGGAGATTCGTTGCACTTGAGTCAAGTTCTTGCATCGAGAACCACGCAGAAGTTGTGGACGGGGTGCCGACGGACAAGGATGTCCGTCGTACACGGCACCCCGAACACGGCGGTCCCAAAGGCCGCGATCGCCCGGGATCCGGCAGTTGGTTGGAGGTGAAACCTCGTTAGATTCTTAGGCTGCCACATGCGCGCACCGTGCGCGCATGTTTCGAAGCGAACAACGGGAGCGCTGCGGAACAAGGGCGTACTCCCTTGTGGGTTGCGGGCCTCCCGCAGTAGGTGGCAAGAAGATAAGAATAAGAAGAACGCGAAATGAAAAAGAGTTTGAAGTTCGCCCAAACGGTACTTTCGGTCATGGTCGTGATCGCCACGATTGTTATTGGCTGGTTTGTATTGCAGTACGTCAACCGCGAATCGGACGGTGAGCAACCGGCGGACCCGGGCGAGTTGAAACCGGTCGCGGTCGAAGTGGCGCATGTCGTGAAGACATCACTGCGACCGACGTTGAATCAAGTGGGGCAACTGGTACCCGTTCCGGAGCACACAGCGGTGCTGTCCGCGCAAGCGGGCGGTTGGGTCCAGCAAGTGATGGTGGTGGAAGGCCAGGATATCCACGCCGGTGATGTTCTGATCGTGCTTGACCCGCGGTCGGCACAAAGCAATCTTTTGACGGCCAAGGCGCGAGTCGCGGAGAAAGAAGCGGTTCTGTTGAGACTCAAACAAGGACCGCTGCCGGAAGAAATTGATGCCGCGAAAGAGACACGCGATAGCTTGCAAGCCACGGTCGACAGCTTGGCGAATGAATTGGACGCTCTGAAAGGGCTCTTGCAACGCGGCGAGATGTCCACCATCCAGTTTCAGACCAGAGAAAAACAGCTGCAAAGCCAGAAGGCAAGTCTAGCCGCCGCGGACGCCAAGTTGCGACTCCTCCAACGTGGCACGCGTCCCGAATTGATCGCGGAATCCGAAGCACAATTGCAAGCAGCCCGTGCGGATCTTGAACGCGCGAGTCTCGCGGTCGAGTGGTGCACGGTGACGAGTCCGATTGATGGCGTTGTGGTTCAGCTGAATGCTCGTCAGGGTCAATACTTCGATCAAGCGACACCGCTCGTGACCGTCATGGATTTGACGCGCGTATTTGCTCAAGTGCGGATCCCCAGCGACGCGTTGGGCGGTGTTGGGATCAACGCGCCGGCCGACGTCCGGGTCACCGGCTATCCCGACGACGTGTTTCACGGCAAGATTGTCCGCGCCAACGCGCAGGCGGACAAATTGAGTGGCGATGTGACCATGTTTGTCGCCATTGACAATCCCGATCGACGCCTCCGCCCCGGGCTCGGATGCCGCGTGCATATCCTGTTGCGCGCGGTGCCTGACGCGCTGGTCGTGCCGATTGACGCCGTTGCCGACCGATCGGGCACCCCGGTGGTCACCGTCGTGCGCGACGCGAAGGCCTATGAAGTGCCCGTCGAACCGGGGGTCCAAACCGACACGCTCGTCCAGATCGTCAAGGGTCTGAACGTAGGGGACGTCGTGGCCACGCGCGGCGGATATGGCTTGCCCGACGGATGTCCCGTGGTGGTTCATGAGCCGACCACGCCCGGGCGCGATTGACACCGGGAAGTACGTCATTTCCGACCCGGATGACGCAAACGCGTGCCCATCGGAATGTCGTGTTGTCGAAATGGGGGATCGTGCGGTATCCTCTAGGAAATGACCGCCGTTCATTCTGGGAAAATAAGGGGGGGCTCCATGAACTCCACTAGCTACCGGCGAATGCCGATCGATCGGCGCGCGTCTCGGGTCGTTCTCGTGGGAATCATGGCACTCTGCGCGTGTTCTCCTGCTGCCCGAGCGGCACAGACTGAGGCACGCGGCAAGGCACCGGCATCGCCCAACGAGTCGCGCATCGATGCCTTGATCCAGCAGCTCGGCGCACCACAGTATTCCACTCGCGAAAAAGCCCAGTTGGAACTCGAACAACTGGGGCTCGAAGCATTCGATGCGCTGAATCGCGCGCAGGCGAGTGACGATATCGAAATCGCGATGCGCGCGCGGTATCTCGTGCGCAGCTTGCAGGTCCATTGGACGCGTGACGGAGACTCCGTCGCGGCCAAGCAGATTCTGAGTACTTACGGCAGCCAACCGGAAGACAAGCGGCGTCTGCTCATGCAGCAACTGGCCTCGCTTGGCATGAAGGACGCACTGGGCCCCTTGTGCCGGCTGGTCAAGTACGAACAGTCGCAGCGTCTGTCGCGCCGTGCTGCCTTGTTCATCATGCAAGCCGAGCAACCTGAAACCGACGGCGCGCGGCACGCGCTGGCACGGCGACTGACGACGGAAACGCACGCCAGCAAACGCGCGGCGGCCGACTGGCTGCGCGCCTATGCCGCCATGCTAGATGATGCGAAAACTCCGTTGACGCAGTGGGAGCCGGTAATCGCGCACGAGCTGGATCTCCTGCGCCGCGCGGAAAAAGAGAGTAGCCGAACCGTCGTTCGCGATTTGCTCTGGTGGTATTCCGACCAGCTACAGCACGCGGGTCAAACGCAGCACGCTAATGAGATCCTGAGCCAGTCCATCCAATTGCTTGACAGTTCACCGCAGGAACTGCTGACCGCCGTCGATTGGTTCCGAACGAAGAAAGCCTGGACGTTCGTGTTGGCCGCCGCCCAACGGTTTCCCGCACCGTTTCAGCGGTCGCCGCTGCTCCTCTATCGGCTGGCCGACGCGCAGATGGAATTGGGCCGCTCCCAAGACGCCGAACAAACGGCACGGCAAGCCGAAAAAGCCATCCCCGGTGAATCTCGTGAACACCTGATGGCCGCCATGAATCTGCAACACGATGGCCTTTTTCGGTGGGCCCAAAGAGAATACCGCCATGTGACCAGCCAACGCCAGGATGAGCCGCTCGAAGCCGTGACGGCCAGTTTTCTGCTGTCGGAAATGCTGCATGATCTGGAAAAAGACGAGGAAGCGGGAAATGTGCTCAAACAGCTCGTCAAGGATGTCGAGTCGGATCCAGATTTGCGGAAGAGCGTGGAAACCGATATGGGCCGTCAAATCGGCAGCATCAACTCCCGCATGTATTTCTTCTACGCGCGGCACGCGGCACGGCAGGGCCGCGCTCAAGATCAACGTGAACTGCTGGCCAAGGCGATCACCGAGGACCCGACCGATGCCGACGTCTTGATCGAGATGTTTCGCCTGCCTAACGCGGACACCAAATGGAAAACCCGTACCAGCAAGCTCGTCAAGGAAGCTACGGCTCACTTTCGTGCCCAAGTCGCCAAATATGATAAAATGCTGCACTCCGGAAGGCCAGACCAGCAAGTACTCGCAAGAGGGCCCCTGGCAACCGCCTGTAATCAATTGGCCTGGCTCGTTGCCAATACCGAAGGAGACGCCGCCGAGGCTGTCAAAATGAGCCAACGCTCGCTCGCCCTGCGGCCCAATACCGCCGGCTATCTCGATACCCTCGGCCACTGCTATTTTGCCAATGAAGATTATGCCGATGCCGTCGACGCGCAAATGAAAGCCGCCGTGCTGGAACCCTACTCACCACAGATCCTCGCCAAATTGAAATTGTTCAAGAAAACGCTGGCGGAACATGCGGGACCAAAAGAAGAAAATAAGAAATTAAAAATTAAAAATAAGAAATAAGAAATAAGAAATAAGAAATTGAGTAACGGCTTGGCCGATTGCAGCACATTGTCGGGTCAAGGCCCCCCCACGGGCTTGCCCCGTGGGGGACCGAGTCTCGTCAGCTAAACGCGGATGCCAACCGGCGCGTGCGTCACCGATTAATGCATAATCATCGCTCCGCCGGGATAAACCCGCCATAGGCGGACGGGATGGGACAAGAGCTAGCGCTGTGCGCGGGGCTCCTGACCCCGCACAGGAGCGACCGAAGGTCTCCAACGCATCGCCGTGCGTCAGTTGGTTGGAGGCAAAGCCTCGTTAGACACCTTATGGGCGGAAATATGATGATCTTGAGTCAAGTTTTTGCATCGGACTACGCATCGAGGTCGTCCACGGTGAGAAGCTTGGGATTTGAGTTGCTCGGTGGGGCGTCGGGGACGTCTGCCGGGGTATGCGTTTGGGACGGGGTTGCGGTCGGTTTGGAAAACCGACC
>CAZSOG010000009.1:0-16548 GCA_964607555.1 uncultured Pirellulaceae bacterium
CGATATTAGCGAGAATTAGCGTCGATTAGTGCTCCTTTCCTTCTGGTCCGTGAACGGCCACGAGTGATTTAGATGCGCAACTCACTATCGACGGGGGACGTGGTGGGAACGGTGAGCGCGTCCGGAACCACGGGTGTGATGTCCACCTTGTTACGCTCGACGGTCTGCAGGCGGCACGCCAATTGTTGCAAGAACTCAGCCAACTCATTGCCGGCCGCGTCGCCGAGGTGGTTGCAGAGAGACTTACGCGTGTTGAAGCTCAAGCTAAGTTTTTTCATCAAAACAGTACCTGCCAACAAAGAGCTGAAAAGACGCGCGAAATGTACCACCTGGCGTGCTGCGTGTGCGCCGTGACGAACGTTCGCGTTCCCTGCATCTTCAAGAAAAGTGACTGCGAGAAGAGCATTCGAAGGGACTAGCGAACACCGTCGCTCGAGTGCGATTAGGTAACCGATCGGTCTGGGCATAAAACGCCGCAGGTTCCAGAGTAGTCCGATGTCCGGGCGATGCAACAAGCAAATTTCAATTTCTCGACCGGCGCCGTCCCTCATCGACAAATCTCGTCGTGGAGTGGACATTTTGTACCGAGAATGCAGGTCGAGCGGACCGATTTGCGGTCACGATCGGCTCAGTTGCTCAATGAAGCGCAGGAAACGCGCCTCGAGCAAATCAAGATCCACTCCGAAGACGCGTGTGAATTCCTGCAGTCGCTCGGCTTCGCTGTACTTGCGGAATGGCTCGCGCGCGGCGGTCACCGCCAGGTACTGGCCGTAACGTGTTGGTTCCTTCTCCGACAAGAAGAAGCTGAAGGCCCACGCTTCCGCGTAGGCAGTGGCCGGATCCGAGGCGAACCGTTCGTCCGACTGACCAATGAAGTGCGTCAACTGATGCATTTGCCGGCCCGTCTTGAGGTACCGGACAAATGCCAAGAGAAGATCCGGATTGATCCGATCTTCGAGTCGTGGGTAATGGCCCGGATCCCAGACCCCCGGTGCCTCGAACATCATCGCGAGCCCTTCGGCGAGCCACCGCGGCGGCGCGGCGTAGCGGCTGTGGATACCCGAGTTGAATGCGATTTGATGCGTGGCTTCGTGCAAGATAGTCGCGGCATTGCGTGTCAGTTTCGACGAGGTGGACTGCTTGCCCCCGGCATCGTACAACATGATGCGATTCGTCAGCATGGAATAGAATCCGACGACGCCCGGCGGCACCTGGACTCCGGTTTGGCTGGCATAACGAACGAACTCGGCGCGTGACTTGAACGCGACCGCCACCAGGGGAAACTCGGGACGGGCAATCCGCGTCCCACGCACGCCGAAATGATGCGTGAATGACCGATAGAGTTGCTCGAAGCGGGGCGCCCATGTGTCCCGTTCACCGGCTGGGTGCACGACCAAATACGTGCCGGTTCCGGACACGTCGAACGCGCGGCCAAATTCACGCTGCAATCGGCCGCGCATTTCCCGCTGGTCCATCGGCCGAAAAGCGGTCGATACGGCCGCGTACTGTTGGACATCGCGCGACGCGATGTTCAGAAGGAAACCGTCGCGGCCCAGCAGCAACAGATTGTGATCCGACCATGCGGCGGGCGTGCCCTCCGTGACCACTCCCTTGACCGTTAAACGAACAGACGGCCGTTGTGCCAGACCGCGCGACCCAAACGGGCAGGTCACGACCAGGATCGTCAGAAACGTGCCCCACCGTTTGGTTCGCATTGGCACCGTGTGACGGCTGCAGTATCGCAAGGTTTCGACTCCCGCTGAACGGACGAATTGACAAATGACTGTGTGGCCCACCGTGGAACCGGGTGTGCCTGCGACCGACGCGCGGCACAGGTTGCGCACGACCGTGCACACAGCCGTTTCGCGGTTCACGCCAATATCCCTGTCATGGTTCCTTTAATGAAAACTTACGCTATCAACTGGCCACGTGCGGAATCAGGTCCGAAAATGCCGCTTAGACGGATCAGCGCGACCGTTCTTGCAACGCGTTCCGGACACCGTACTGTTTGGCAAGTGGTGCGCCCGTGGTCTACAATGGAACCAACTGTCATACTGAATGGGCTGTTGCATCACGAGGTACGTTTTCGACTTCTTACGTGATAAGAGGATTTTCATGACGACTTGTTTTGCAATCATCATGTGTCTGACGATCGGGCAACCGGAAACACTGGCGGGGCCGAACACGGATCAGGCCGCCACGCTCAAATCGCAGGTTCGGCGTTTGATCCGCCAGCTTGACGCCGACCAGCCGGCGGCGCGCCGGTCGGCCGAAACCGACTTGATCAAGCTCGGACCGCCAATCCTCCCGTTACTGCCGAGTAAAACCGCTCGACTGTCTCCCGAAGTGCGCCGGCACTTGGACGATATCGTCCAACAATTGGAGACGGCGCTGGCCACGCAAATCGTGCAGCCAACGCACGTTCGGCTGGAAGGCAAAATGACCTGCACCGACGTGTTCGCGGCTATTGAGAAGCAAACCGGCAATCGACTGGCCGGTTATGAGAATTCAGCGGGTGACGAATCGATGCAAGTGGAGTTCGCGGATACCGTCTTTTGGCGGGCGCTGGACACGGTCTTGGATCGGCTCCACGCCGATGTTGCCATTTACGGTGGCCAGCCGCGCACCCTGACGATCGAACGCCAACTACATCGCCAGGCAACACGCGTTGGCCATGCCTGCTACCGTGGACCGTTTCGCTTCGAAGCCACCGAAGTGTCGGCGGTGCGGAGCCTGCGTGATGCCGAATTCTCCGGGATGCGATTGCGGCTCGAGGTCATGTGGGAGCCACGCCTGCATCCGATAACCCTGACGCTGCCACTGGGCAGTATCACCGCCGTGGATGACGCGGCGCGAAACGTAGGCGTCCTGAACCCCGACGGTGTCATCAATACGATTGTCGAGGCTTCGACCTCGGGAGTCGAACTCGACGTGCCATTCCATTTGCCGGATCGATCCGCGCGGTCCCTCGCGACGGTCGGAGGTCGATTGGCCGTTCTGCTGCCGGGCCGCGAAGAGGCGTTTGAGTTCCATGATCTGGCCGATTCCAAGAATGTGGAACTACGCAAGGCCGACGTCGCCGTGACATTCCTACGCTTGGTTAAGAACGAAGATGTTACGGAAATACAAGTCCGCGTCCGGTTCGACGATGCCGCGGACGCGCTGCAATCGCACCTTGGTTGGATTTACCACAACGAAGCCTTCTTGCGAGATTCAACCGGCAAACAACTGGAGCAAGCCGGCGTGCAACTGACCGGACGAAGTGAAAATGAAGTCACGCTCGTGTATCTGTTCGCGTTGGAAAAAGCACCGCAAGAGTACACGCTGGTCTACAAGACGCCCACCTTATTACTGAAAAAAGAGATCCCTTTCGAGTTGGTCAAGCTACGGCTCCCGTGAACGGCACGGCACCGTGACCTGAGCAGCTCCCACGTATTCGTGACATTCGCGTGATTCGTGATGCCTGTCTTCCCCGTGCTTTCAGTTTGAGGTTTCCGACGTCGTCACAGCAGCTATTTGAAGGACTCTTTCATGCCAATCGGTTTGCGTTCGATCGGCCGCGGGACCATCGCGGCACTTGTGGTGTTGGTATCACTCCAGTCGGTCGAGGCCGCGGAACTCTCGCCTGACGTCGCCGCGACGGTCGACGGTCGGCCGATTTATGTCCGTCAAGTGGAGCGCCTCGTCGATCAGACGCTCGGCAATCGCCAGGTGACCAGTGAAACTCGAGCCCGCCTGAAGCGCGAAGCACTGGCGCGTCTGATCGACCGTGCGGCGATCGTCGAGCGTCTGCGTGGACGTGATGAGATCGCTTCCAAGAACGAAATCGACGCGGCGATTGCCGATCTAACCCGTCGCCTCGCGCGTCAAGACAGGACACGCGCCGCGTATCTCGAAGAAAACCAATTGACGGAAGACGTGCTTCGCGCGGAATATCTCTGGAGCCTCACATGGAAACACGAGTTGGATAAATATCGGACCGATGCCAATTTGGAGCGGTATTTCAAGCAACACAGACGGCGGTTTGACGGGACCACGATCAAAGTGGCGCAGATTCTACGAAAAACGAACGGCGATGCGGAGGAACAAAACGCGCAGCGCGCGCAACTTGAACAGATCCGCCGTGACATTCTGGATGGCAAGGTGTCGTTCGAGGATGCGGCACGGAAGTGGTCGGATGCACCGTCCGGTGTTGATGGCGGGCTCGTTGGTTGGATCGGGATCACCGGACCGATGTCGCCGGAGTTTACCGAAGCAGCGTTCACGCTTGGTGTCGGCCAGATCAGCACGCCTGTCGCCAGCTCGGTTGGCCTTCACCTGATCAAATGCTTGGCCGAGCGTCCGGGCAAGAAGAACTGGCAAGATGTCCGTCCGGCGCTGGAATCAGCGGTCGCGACGTATCTGTTTCAGTGGCTGGCCCAGCATGCCCGCCGCGAGTGCGTGGTACGGCGCAATAAGGCATTGGCCTGGGCCAGGCCGGTACCAGAAAACTAGGCCGCTCATGGCGGCATTGTCCAAGAGAAAAACAGCCCCCCGCGCAACTTCTGATCATGCGTCTGGAGGAGCACTGTGTGAAACCTGAGAGTACCGCCGGGGACCGATTGGCTGTCTTCGCTGTCCCGATACGCTGCTCGGTCTGTTGCAGGTCGGACGGGCCATCAGCCAAACGGTAACAGTGCTTGACGAAAACCGCGCGTGTCGGGGAAACGCTCGGCTGGATCCTTGCGCAGGGCGCGGTGAATTGACTCGGCTAGTCCAAGTGGAAGGTCGGAACGTCGGTCGAGGAGTGGCACGGGGTCCTCCAGCAGGATCATGGCCAACCGTTTATGGGGCCGTAGTTCACCAACATGGTTCACCCGCGACTGCTACAGCGAGGTGAGACGTGTAACTTGGGCGTATTCCACGGAGAAGACGAATGCTTCGTTTAGTGCCTCACGATCGACCGGTTGAAGGCTCTCGGCGTAGCCTTGCGGGAACGTGGCCGCCGGTGCCCAGATGTTCAGATGAAAACTCAACAGCTCGTTAGATTCTTAGGCTGCCAGATGCGCGCCCCGTGCGCGCATGTTTCGAAGCGAACAACGGGAGCGCCGCGGAACGAGGGCGTACTCCCTTGTGGGTTGCGGGCCACGCGCGGGTGCGGCGTCAACGGTCGGCGTAACCGCGTCGTCCTCCAATGCGCGAAAGACACCGCGCGTCTTCTCGCGCGTTATCGGGTCACTGGTACGCGTCACTGTTTCGTCGAGTGCCGCCCCGTCATCCGCGCCGGTGGAGAGGAGCCTGGCCAATGCGACCAGACGCCTGCGTAACTCGTCGCGATGCGCTTCCGAAACGCGGTTCACGTAATCCGCGATCGCGGGCGTCCCACCATCGGCAAGATGCCGCGCATACTGCCGACACAGGTCATCCATTTGGGTCTGCACACGCACCTGATTCTCACGGTCGCTCACGTCCCCCACCTCGCACGATTTACGCTGTTCAAGACGACGAGAACCGCACTAAGATTCTCGCGCCTCTTATGGGTAACTCGCGACCACCATTAGTGTTTCAATATATCTTGGTGGGAAGCGTAATTCAACCTTTTATACAGAGGGGCGTGAGGAAATCTGCCAAAGGAAGGGGTTGCAAGCACAGGCGGTGGACTTCCTCGCCCATCGCCGCGGCAAGGGAAAGCCGCCACGGAGTTGCCGGTTGGCACGCAACTCCACCAAGATCGCGGGGAGGAACAGAGGCGCGCAAGGAATGCGAAGGATTGGGAAGACTCGAACGTATTTCGGGAGGAGTTATCCGGTCTTCAATTGAAGCTGTCCGTCGGCGACCATCAATCGGGTTCGCGGCGCGATATCGCGAGTTTGATTTGTGTTGCCGTCGGCGTATGCCAGGTCCGCTTGGCGCACGAGGCGCCGCACGGATGCGGCCAGTTCCGGATCGGTTTCGAACAGGCGTTCGATCTTGTCCCGATCCAGATGGCCACTCGCCTCGAGCACGTGGCCGCTGGCATCCACCTCGAGCTCAATTGGTTGGGACGCATCGATCCCGTGTTGCCGGAGTTTCCGTGACAAGACTGCTTCCAGCTGTGCGCGCGATGATTCGACTGCGCGCACCAGGGCATCATGCTGTGTGCGGCGGCCCGCTGCCGTAAGCGTGGATTCGACAGGCCGGTTGGCCGGCGTGCCGGCAGCTCGCGAAGCATCACCGTCCGGTTTCTGTGCGAGCATACGAGCGAAGGAGAGACCGCGCGCGGCGCTGTCCGCCAGTTGACCAGCGACCGAAGTCGCCGCTGACACGGCAATCGGCAAGAGTGAGGATGCGGGGAACATGCCAAAGTCCTTGGTGTTTCAAAAGGAGCTAATTCAGTCGTCGCCGGTGATCGCCGCGCCGGCCGCTGACGTACCGGCTGCCGTCAACGAAGAACCGTAAACGCAAATCGCGCGCGGCGCTGACGCCGATGCGTGGTGTGACACCAACGGCAGCATCCGCAAGGGGTCGAATATCTGGCCCACTGATCCACAGCCGCCGCGCGACGGTCAGGTCCCAATGGTCCAGACGGCGGTCGATATCAAACGCCTCGCACAGTCGGGCCGGTCCACGCGCCAAATCAACGGTCTTGTTACAATGTCGTCTGCGCATCATTTGTGCCATGCCGATCAGCGGCTCGACGGCACGAATCAACACGGCGGCGGCAACGCGCGCCGGTTCGGTGACCGCATTGAGGCAATAGCGCGAGTGGATCGGGTAGACATAGGCACGCCCCGGAGGGCCAAACATCGCGCGGTTGCTTGGTGTCATGCCGCGCGCCGCGTGACACGCCGGGTCGTCTTCGTTGAGATAAGCTTCGACTTCAACAATACGGCCAGT
Organism: uncultured Pirellulaceae bacterium; assembly: GCA_964607555.1. Taxonomy (GTDB): domain Bacteria; phylum Planctomycetota; class Planctomycetia; order Pirellulales; family Pirellulaceae; genus JAJSAJ01. Next base: position 6,856 of record CAZSOG010000009.1, read on the forward strand.
GAGCGGCCCACCACGCGCGCGCCGGACCAACAGTTTTCCCAACAGCTGACGCGCGACCAATGCCGTGTCTCGGCAGTAAAAGTCGCGTGGCAACGGCGGCAGTTCCGACTCCATCACCGCCGCGCCCTTCGTACCAATCGACTCTGTGGATGCCGCTCGACCGGCTTGGCCGCCACCCGCGCCGGCGCCTCGTAGGTCGGCGCCGTCGCCAAGTTATCCGGCGCGTCAATTTCCGGTGGGGCCTCGAGAACACCGGCTGGTGGGACTTCAATCGCCAGCCCGTCGATGTCCACACCTTGACTCGTGTCCCCCGCCGATTCGCTGCACGAATCGCAGCGTGCCGCGCCGGCACGCTGGCCGTGGATGCCGGACCACAGTCTGGACCAACCACTTGGCGGACAGCAGCGCGTCCCCATCCAGTCGCCGTGTTCGTTGCACGCGTCACACGGCTCCGGTGGATCGTTAATCCACTCGCCCCAGTAGATTTCTCCACAGCCGCCACCACAGGTCAGCGCCCGCTTGATCATGCCCGTTGGCGCGGCGGCTGTTGCCGGCGTTACCGGCATCTCGCCACAATCGGCACACGTCGGTTGGTCGGCAAAGCGGCCCGACAGCGATATCGGACCACCGCATGTACCATCACCGTAGTAGGTGTACGGAGCTGCACACCCCGCCAGCAACACGCAACTCGCCAAGGCGATGAAACTAGCTGCCCAACTGCGATCTGCCATCAGATTCACCCTTATCACGGCTCCCCGCCGCGTTACAATAGCCGTCGCGCACTCGCCCTCAGGACCTATTCCTGGTTAGATATCGGCAGTACAATCGCTAAAATCAAGAAAACTTGCCCAGGCAGTGCAGATTACCAACAAAATCGATGAATATGGCCTTCGGCCAAGGCCTTTCGAAATATGCCTGTAAGTTGCAGATGGTCGGCTGCTGACAAACGACAGGAAAACCGGAAGAAACGTATTGTGCTACAATACCGAACTTTCAACACCCTGGTCTCGCTCTGGATGCGCGCCCATGCTCTGTAGCCCCGGGCGGCGTGCTTTGAACCGAATGGAAACCACATGTCTACGTCGAATTGCCCCACTTTGGCGAGCGCTTTGGAACAGCATGGTCTGACCGTACCGAGCCCGAAATTGCCACTGATCAATGCCTATTGCCACACATTGTGGCAGTGGAATGGAAAGATAAATCTCACTCGGCATACGGACTTCGAGACATTCGTCGCGCGTGATGTCGTCGACACGGTCCAACTGAGCAAGGTCGTCAACACCGGCGAACAAGTTCTCGACGTCGGAAGTGGCGGCGGTGTGCCAGGCCTGCTGTTGGCCATCCTGCGTGATGACCTGGAGGTCACATTGACCGAATCGACCGGCAAGAAAGCCAGTGCGCTTCGCGCCATGATCGATACGCTCGATTTGCCGGTATCCGTGCAGTCGTGCCGTGCTGAACAGGTTCTGGAGGATTTTCGCTTCGACAGCGTGGTCGCGCGCGCGGTCGGGTCGCTGCGGAAGGTCCTCACGTGGTTTCAGCCGCATTGGGACTCGATCGGGCGGCTCTTGCTTATCAAAGGGCCACGCTGGGTCGAGGAACGTGGTGAAGCACGCCATCGAGGTCTGATGAAGTCGCTGGCATTACGCCGCTTGGCACATTATCCGATGATTGGCACCGAATCGGAAAGCGTGATTCTGCAAATCACGCGCGATCGGCCGAGTTCGTGAGCCGGGGCCGCAGCGTCTCCTCCCTGGCGTTGAGTCATTCGGCAAGTTTCTCTATACTTCCCGTTTTGCCCGATCCGAAAGCTCCGAGGTTCCGCGTCTACCATGCCCAGCTATAATCTGACTCATTTGAAACAACTCGAGGCCGAGAGCATTCACATCATTCGGGAGGTTGTGGCTGAGTTCAACAATCCGGTCATGCTCTATTCGATCGGCAAGGATTCCTCGGTGATGGTTCAGCTGGCGCTTAAGGCATTCTATCCTGCCAAACCGCCTTTTCCGTTGATGCATGTTGACACGACCTGGAAATTTCGCGAGATGATCCAGTTTCGCGAGACGTACGTGCGTCGCGAGTTGGGACTCGAGCTGATTGTTTACATCAACGAGGAGGGGCGGAAGCTGGACATTCATCCGTTGGACGATAGCGAGAAGCACACGGAGTTAATGAAGACGGACGCGTTGAAGCAGGCGTTGGACAAGTATCAGTTCGATGCGGCTTTCGGTGGCGCTCGACGTGACGAGGAAAAGTCACGGGCCAAGGAACGCGTTTATTCATTTCGGGATCGGCACCACCGGTGGGATCCCAAGAACCAGCGTCCGGAACTCTGGAACTTATATAATTCACGTGTCAATCGGGGTGAGAGCATACGCGTGTTTCCGTTGTCCAATTGGACCGAGCTCGATGTCTGGCAATATATTCATCTTGAGCAGATTCCGATCGTTCCGCTGTATTTCGCGGCGCGGCGACCGGTCGTCCAGCGTGACGGGGTCTGGGTGCTGGTGGATGACGATCGTCTGCAACTGCGGCCCGGCGAGCAGCCCGAGATGAAGCGTGTGCGGTTCCGGACGCTCGGCTGCTATCCGTTGACCGGTGCCGTGGAATCCAATGCCACGACACTGCCGGAAATCATCCAGGAGATGCTGCTGACCAAGACGTCCGAGCGTCAGGGGCGTTTGATCGATCTGGACGAGGGCGGAGCCGGCATGGAAGAGAAGAAGAAACGTGGCTATTTCTAGTGATTCGCATGGCAGACCGGCGGCGTGGCGCACGCACGGCGTGGCGCGGACCGTCGGGCGTTTGCCCCCGTTGCGTTTGCCGTCTGGCGAAGCGTGGAGTTGATTCGTTCCTTAAGCCAAAGAGATTCGGCCGAATATAATGTCTCACCAATCCGATTTGATCGCGACCGACATCGACGCGTATTTGAAACAGCATGAAAATAAGGAACTGCTGCGATTTCTCACGTGTGGCAGCGTGGATGATGGCAAGAGCACGCTGATCGGACGGCTGCTGTACGATTCCAAAATGATCTATGAGGACCAGCTGGAGGCGTTGGAACGTGATTCCAAGATTCACGGTACGACCGGTGGTGATTTCGATCCGGCCCTGTTGACCGACGGACTGAAAGCCGAACGCGAGCAGGGAATCACGATCGATGTGGCATATCGCTATTTCTCCACGGCCAAACGCAAGTTCATCATTGCCGATACGCCGGGGCACGAGCAATACACTCGCAATATGGCGACCGGTGCATCCACCGCCGATCTCGCCATCATTCTGATCGACGCGCGCAACGGCGTGCTCACGCAAACCAAGCGGCATTCATTTATCACCTCGCTGCTTGGCATCAAGCACGTGTTGGTCGCGGTGAACAAGATGGACCTGATGGACTACCGGCGCGAGGTGTTCGAGGAGATTCGCCTTGCCTATAAGGAGTTCGCATCGCGTCTGGAATTGCCCGACTTGCATTTCATGCCGATTTCAGCCCTTCAAGGCGACAACGTCGTCGATGCCGGCGACCGGATGCCGTGGTATCAAGGCCCCACGTTGATGCACTTTCTCGAGTCGGTCTACATCGGGTCGGATCGGAATCTGCAGGACTTTCGGTTCCCGGTCCAGTACGTGAACCGGCCACACCTCGATTTTCGTGGGTACTGCGGCACGGTCGCGTCGGGGATCGTGCGCAAAGGCGACGAAGTCATGGCACTTCCCTCGCGGAAGGTCAGCCGAGTGGAATCGATCGTGACGTTGGATTGCGAATTGGATGAGGCGTTCGCGCCGCAAGCCGTGACGTTGACTCTCGAGGACGAAATCGATGTCAGTCGTGGGGATATGCTTGTGCGGCCTGGAAATGTGCCGCGGCTGGAATCCAAATTCGATGCCATGCTGGTCTGGATGGCGGAGCAACCGATGGCGGTTGGCAGGACCTACATCGTGAAACAAGCGACGAATATGGTCACCGGGGCGATCAGCGCTTTGCGGTACCGCGTCGATGTGAACACGCTCCATCGAGTTGATGCCGAGACGTTGCAATTGAACGAAATTGGCCGGTGTCGTATTAGTTTGAGCCAGCCGATCGCATACGACAGCTATCGGCGCAATCGAGCGACCGGGGCATTGATTGTCATTGATCGCATTACCAATGCGACGGTGGCCGCCGGAATGATCATGGATCGGACGCAGGGGGAGGACCGATGGGATCACTGGGACGATGAGCCGGCCGCGACCCTGGAACCGACCGAGCCGAGTCACGTGACGGGCGAGGAGCGAATGGCCCGCTATAGCCAACGCCCCGTCACCATTTTGCTGACCGGGTTGACGGCTTCCGGCAAAACGACCACGGCCTACGCTTTGGAACGACGTCTGTTTGACATCGGCAAGGCGTGCACTGTCCTGGATGGCCAAAATATGCGCCGTGGCATCAGCCGCGATTTGGGTTTTACCGCCGAGCAACGGTCGGAGAACCTGCGACGCAGCGCGGAAGTTGCCAAGCTAATCAATGATGCCGGACTGATCTGCATCGCCGCGTTCGTCGCGCCCAATGAGGACGTGCGGCAGAAGGCCGCCGAAGTGATCGGACACGATCGATTCCTGCTCGTCCATCTCGCGACGCCACTCGATGTCTGTAGACAACGCGACGACGAAGGACACTATCAACTGGCGGACTCGGGAGAAATCGCGAACTTCCCCGGCGTGTCCGCACCGTACGAACCGCCTTCGCAACCCAACCTGAAACTCTCGACCGAACAGCTCACGGTCGATCAGTGCGTCAATCAGATCATGGCACTGTTGCAAAGCAAAGACGTGATCTGAACCCGAGCTAGATATAGTACATGTCACAGCTCTCCGCCGATGCCTGCTCGACCAATCGCGCGAACGTGATCGATTCGAGCATCTGGCGTTCGGCATCCGCGACGTCGTTCCAGACGGTCAGAAGAGCTCGGGAAATGCTGGTTTCGTGCTCCGTGTTCGTGGTCTGTCGGTCCGTATCTCTCTCAAAAATACGCATGACTTGCCACAACGTGATATCCTGTGGATGCCGCGCGAGTTGATACCCGCCAGATGCTCCACGCGTGCTGGTTACGAGTCCCGCACCCTTCAGCTGCAGGAGGATTTGCACGAGAAAACGGGCCGGGATACCCTCACCTTCGGCAATTGTCCCGACCCGTATCGGTTTTCCAGAATCGTGGTGGACGGCCAATACCATCGTGGCGCGGCATGCATACTCGGTCTTCGCGGAAATGTGCACTGTTGCTCGACTATCACTGTTGATGGCTGATTGACCCGAGTTTTATCGTCGCCCGCTCCGCATATGTCACTCATCCCGCAAGGCAATCATATGGCATCGGCATTCTGGCTGGCTAGACCGGTGCACCACGCGTTCCAGTCGGGCGCGGTTCAGGGATCCCGTGAATGCAATCCGCACTCCGTCTTGGCAAAACCACTCCAACGACCCGCCCGCTCGTCTTCGCCAAACAGCACGGCACGCGTACACGGCCAACAGCCTACGCTCGGGTAACCCTGGTCATGCAGGGGATTGTACGGGATGTCTTGCTCGGTGATCAGGTCCCAGACGTCTTGTTTCGTCCAATTGGCCAGAGGGCTGACTTTGACGAGTTGGAATTTCTTGTCCCAGGCGACGATTGGCACGCATGCTCGATCCGGACTCTGGTCACGCCGAATGGCACTGGCCCATGCATGCATGCCCTGGACCGCTTCATGCAGCAAGCTGATCTTGCGGTCGTGACAGCATCGATCTGGGTTGGTGCCATGCAGCGGCCCGCCATGAAGCTTCTCGTATTCGGCAACGGATAGAGCCGGCCGCCGTAGTTCGACCTCGATCCCGTATCGGTGTGCGACCCGATCCCGAAGCTGCAACGTCTCCGGGAACTGGTATCCCGTGTCGAGATTGAAAATAGGTGTGGCGGGCGCGATCCGTGCCAACATGTGGATGAGCGTCATTCCCTCCGGACCAAATGCGGTCGCCATGGTGAACCGTGGTGCGAAGCGATCGACCGTCCACCGCAAGATGTCCTCCGGAGCTGCGGTTTCGAGTTGGCGACTTGCTTCCGCCAGTTCGGCGAGAAGTTCTGGTGATGCCGTCAGTTGCTCGGTCACTGGCTGTGTTCCCTGTTGGCGAGTCATGGCCGCAAGCGTTGGAGCGACGACACGCAGGGCTAGCCCTTGCCGATCGCCAGCCACGGGGTATTTGATCGCGGCACTCATTTTTCACGCACTCCTTGGTTTCCGTCTATCGGCCGTGCCGAGTCGGGACCTGGGCACGGCCCGGTGTCGCCTTCGCGCTGCCGAACAGACTTCCGTTAATAATTATTATGTTGATCATATAGATAATGTATCAAATTGCAATAGCTAGCATCGGCAACTTCACGGCAGAACTTTGGCACGACCGCGCCAGACTGACCACTTTTGCGCCAGTGCGCGCCATTTGCCCATCGGCTGAGCGGGTTAACACCATCCTGCCCCAACCCCACCCGGTTCCAGGCCACGTCCACGAGGCCACGTCCACCCCTCCGCTGAGTGGGTTCACGCCAGCCGGCCCCAATTGGTTCCAGGCCACGTCCACGAGGCCACGTCCACCCCTCCGCTGAGTGGGTTCACGCCAGCCGGCCCAAATGGTTCCAGGCCACGTCCACGAGGTCACGTCCACCCCAGGCCACGTCCACCGCCGCCTGTTCCACGGCACCCAGGCGAACCGATGGACCACAACATCCGAGTTCGTTGCACCTGTCGCGATCGTACCCTGAGCAATACTCAGCCATCGCTCCCCAATCGCGTGGGGCCACGGAACTCGACACCACCCGGTCGCTGGTCGGGATCCACGGGTGGCCCGGCGATGGCAGCGGCCGCCGTTTGGCCGGCACATTCGGGCTGCGTGAAATCCGGCGTCGCCACGTCGGCGCGCTCCTCCTGGTACAGGTGCACGGTCCGCGTGGGAAATGCAAACGAGACGTTAAGCGCTGCAGCCAGCCTGATAATGTCAAGAAACAGGCGATGTTTTTCGCGCAGTTCCACGGACCAGTCCGGGCACTCGACGAAACAATACAGCATGATATCCAAGGAACTTCCGCTGAACCCGTTCAGGTAGACGTGGTAGTAATCCTTACGTGTGTAGGGATGGCGCCGAATGATCTCACGAACCCCTTCACAAAACGCATCGATTTGCTCGGGACGCGTATCATATTGGACGCCCAATGTCGCTGTGATGCGCCGGTACCGGCGCCGGCCCATGTTGTCCACGATCGCCGTCGTCAGGCGACTGTTCGGTAACGTAATCAATGAGTTGTAGAATGTGCGAATGCGTGAACTGCGAAATCCCACGGATTCCACCGTCCCTTCAGCGCCCTCGGTCTTGATCCAGTCGCCGATTTCGAAAGGCCTGTCCGTCAGGACCGTTATCGATCCGAACAAGTTGGCGATCGCGTCCTTGGATGCGAATGCGATCGCCGCACCACCAACTCCGAGCCCACCAATCAGACCTGCCAGCGGCAGATTGAATGTCTGCGCGGCGGTAATCGCGGCCACGCAAACGACGAACACTTTGAGCGACTTGGAAACCAGCGGGACCAACAGATCGTCGAACTTCGTGTCCGTCCCTCGTGCCTTCCGGGCGAGGAACGTCGCGATCAGATCAATTGCCAAGAAAGCAGTCCAAGCAGCCGTGACGATCGTGAACACTTTCAGACCGTACAGCAACACCAACTGGACAGGTTCCGGAAGTCCCAGCAACTCCGTCGCACCGTACCAGATCAGCGCCTGCGTCAGCAAACCGAGAGGCTTCCAGAGTTTCCATTGGGCAGTCTCGACGCGTTTGCCACCAACCAATCTCAACCAGGTCGCGGTCAAGCTGCCTAACACCCAACGCACGAGTCGGTCGGCGATGAGCCCGAGAAAGATCAACACGAGCAAGCAAATCCACTGGTAATCGTACAGAACAAAATGCTGCTGACGCCGAAACGCCTCCGGAAACAGCAAGCCGAGATCGATTTCGTGGCGTGCCAATTGGGTCCTCGTGGAATCCGTCTCTTGAGAGACCCCGAGCGCGGCGGTCGGCGTGCCATTCCGGGCATCGGCCGCGGCTCCGCTGCTGCCCGGACTCCCGATCGGTTGCGCCGCGCTCTGCGACACCAGCATCGGCATGATAATGAAAGCGAGTGCGAGCCCGCGGATCGCGTATCGACGAGTGGTTGACATATTTTCTTTCCCAGAGCCGCGATTTCGATTGTGGAGACAATTGAGTGGAGTGTTCCAGTTTGTCAAAAGCGGCAGCCCGTGAGAAGCCCAAATCGGCGGCGGCCGCGGAAGAAATGTCCGCATTGGTTCAAGAATGCCAACCCCAATCCCAATCAGTTCCAGGCCACGTCCCGATACGCCACCGAGTTTACCACCGTATTACGGTGCTTCACAACCCAGCAAAACCATCCGGTTGACGATGCGCACGACTCACTCTGCTTCATCAGACAGGCGAACCCGCGCCCGCGACGCATCGGAACCGGGCGGCCGCTTGACCCAATTGATCCAGTCGAATCCGGTGCTCGCCACGGGTTTCTCATGACGGCCGACACATTGACAACCATGCCCCGAGGGCGTTTTCCAATCAACTTCAAAGTAGGCCAAAATGCCACCAGCCCACTCCGGATCCTTCGGCCATGTTCGCGGGGGCTTGGCACCCAGAAAGTCCGCGTAGATCAGCCATACTTTCAGCCGGCCCCGGGCAGGTCCCCTCGCGTCGCCTACATGCACGACGAACTCATCGGATTTCGCGACGTGCACGACGCTGAACATGTCCGTATCCGCACCGGCGCCCACGGCGTGCCATTCGGCCGACACGAGCGGTGCATCCTTGGTCGCCGACGATTCGATCAGACCATCGGCGTCATACGCGCGGATCAGCACGGCGGCGAAATCGTTGTCCACATGCTTGCCGGGGTCCATGCCACCATACCGCTCGACACGTTCCTGGCCCGGCAAGCGCAACAGATAGACAAGGTTTGGCCAAAGCCATTTCGATTCCGAATCCCAGACTCGAACCTCACTCATCCAAGCGATGTCGGCGTACGCGAGCGTCTTGTTCCAGGAGCGGCGATCCTCCTCCATCGACCGACGCGTGATCGTGACGACGACTCGGACTTCGGCTCTGCCGTGGGCCTGCTCCCGCGCGTCGACGGCCATCGTCGCGCTGAGTAGCGGTTTGACTGACGCCGCACGCCCCGCATCCGGATCCCTTGGCGGCCAGTAGATATCGAACATCGTTGTGGCTCGATCGAGCTTGTCAGCCTTGGTTGCCGGTGGCCCGTGATGACAACCGACCGGCAGAAGCACGAGAGTCAAACCGAACCCCAACGTGACCAAGGTTCGCGGATGCGGGCAACCCACTCCGGCGTGCGCGATCCGTGGCGTCATCTCTTTCCCCTCGTGATTGGGCGACGTTGCCTGGTCCGAACGTGTCGTTCCGGAAACCGTTGGGGTGCCGTTCATTTGTGAGCGTTCGCTCGAATTCAGAATACCGCCCATTTTCTCACCACGCAATAATCTCACCAGATCTCTTCGCCGGTTCCTTGAATTCTCGGGCTGCGCCATGCACTCGCCATTTGCGCATGTTTTGTGGCCGGGTGGTGTTGACCGCGGGGTAGTGCAGAATCACCGCTCCACCGGGATAAACCCGGCGGT
>CAZSOG010000010.1:0-16451 GCA_964607555.1 uncultured Pirellulaceae bacterium
TTACGGTGTACATTACTCTCCGGGAGGGTGAGTGGACCAGTCAACGATCAAGGCCCAGGCCGGGGGCGGGGGCGGCGGCACGGTTCGATGCGACGCCGGCGCGGCATCAATCGAAAGTCCGGCAAAGAAGGCCGCCGTCGGCCAGGATCATCGTTCCCGTGACGAACGCGCCGGCAGCACTCGACAGCAACAGGGCAGGGCCGACCATGTCCGCAACTTGTCCCCAGCGTTTCACGGCGGTACGTTCCGCGAACGTCTGTTTCTGCGCGTCATTGAGCAGGTTCATGGGCAGGTCCGTCATCACCGGCCCCGGTGCCAGGCAGTTGACCGTCACGCCATGTGGTCCCAATTCGAGTGCATGGGCTTTGGCCATGGCGAGCAGCGCGGCCTTGGTCGCCGAATAGATGCCACGGCCCGGATTGGACGCCAGCGCCATGACGGACGAGACATGCAGGATCCGCCCCCATTGCCGATCGATCATGCCGGGTGCCACCGCCCGCGCCAGCAACATGCAACTGGTCAGGTTCAACTCCAAAATGTAGTCCCACGACTCCCCCGTGGTATCCAGCAACGTTTGCGGCTGATTGCTACCCGCGTTATTGAAGAGAATGTCGACTTTGCCCAGTTTCGCGATCGTCTCGTCCGCCAGACGCTGGACCTGGGATCGATCGGTCATGTCGGCGACCTGGAACAACACGCGTCGTTCGAGGCCCTGGCCGATATCGTGCGCTGCCACCGCAAGTTCGTCAGGATTCCGCGCGCAAATCATGACGTCGGCACCGGCCTCGGCATAGCCGCGCGCCACGGCCTTTCCGATCCCCTTGCTGCCACCGGTCACCAGCGCGACTCGGCCACTCAGATCAAACAAGTTCTGGTACATGTGCAACATTCTCCCACGGATCACGCGAGCGCGTCGACGACCAAGTCGCCGATCTCGGTCGTACCGTATCCCATTTTCCCGGCACTCTGGCTCTTCATCTTGGTGCCAGTCACGGTTTGGATCGCGTTGAGCACGCGTCGGCCGGCGGCGGGATAGCCCGTATGTTCCAAGAGCATCGACAGGGCGCTAATTGCCGCGATGGGATTGATCACATTCTTTCCGGTATACTTCGGCGCGCTGCCTCCCATCGGTTCATACATGCTACAGCCGCCGTCATCCGGATTGATATTCCCGCCGGCCGCGACTCCCATGCCGCCCTGAATGATCCCGCCAAGATCCGTGATGATATCGCCGAACATGTTCGTGGTCACGATGCAATCGTAATACTCGGGGTTCTTCACCATCCACATGCAGCACGCATCCACATGGTTATAGTCCGGTTCGACGTCGGGAAATTCTTTTGCCACCTCTTGGAACGTGCGGAACCATAGATCATGTCCGTAGGTCAGCACGTTGGTCTTGGCGACCAGGGTCAGGCGTTTCCCTTTCGGATTATTTCGTTTTCGCGTGTACTCAAATGCCCAACGAATGCAACGTTCGCAGCCCTTGCGGGTGTAGACCGCCGACTGCATGGCAACTTCGTCGGGCGTTCCTTTTTTCAAGAACCCGCCGACGCCACAATACAGGTCCTCGGTGTTTTCCCGCACGACGACGAAATCAATATCATCCGGCCGCTTGCCGGCAAGCGGTGTCTCAACGCCCGGATAGAGTTTAACGGGACGGAGGTTAATGTACTGGTCCAACTGAAAACGCAACTCGAGCAGCAGGCCTTTTTCGAGAATACCGGGCGGAACGTCGGGATGGCCGACCGCCCCCAGCAAAATGGCATTGAACGCTCTCAGTTCGTCGATCGCTCCGTCAGGTAGAATTTCACCCGTGCGAAGATATCGCGCGCCGCCAAAATCGAAGTCCTGCAACGAACAATCGATTCCCTCCAGCGCCGCCACGGCCTCAAGTACCTTGACCGCCTCCGCCGTTACCTCGGGGCCCGTTCCATCACCGCCAATTACCGCGATCTTCAATCGTTTTTCAGTGCTCACGCTCAGCTACTCCCAGGCTCAACCACTGCCAGTTCGGTGCAACAAATCAAAGGAATGATTGTAGCAGGCCCGAGACCCGTTCGAAAGCCGACCGCGCGCGGCGAACCGTCTGAGCTCGGTACGCCGGGAGACGGGGTCGGGTTACGGGGAGGGGTGCGAGCGGTTCGGAGAACCGCCCTACCCATGCCGCCCAATCGAGGTTGGGGCGGTGCGTGGACACCCGTGCGGCACCGCATGATGCGGGGCTATAGGTGGGTCGGTTCTCCGCACCGACCGCGCGCGTCAGTTCTGGCTAAAACCGAAATGCACTCGGCTCTCACGCCCGACCGGATTCTTCATGAACTCCCGAAAACAGTCGGCACATAAATCGTAGCGGCGTCGCTGATAGAGTTCCGCGCTGAGCGCGTCACTATCGGCGTCTTCGAGCCGTTCGAGTATGTCTTCAATCTCCATCAGATGATCGCGATCATCCTCAAATTCATCAACCTCCAACGGCTCCATTGCCGCCTGTGCCTCAAGTCTGACGACGTAGCGCAAGTCAACTTCAGGATCCATGATGCGTTTACAGCGATCGCACGAGTAATGAATCATCACTCGAAGTCCTTAAATGAGAATAGAAGACATGACGGGTGTAATCCCTTTTCCACCCAGAATTAAGTGAACAGAACCTATCGTAATGCGAACTTGCGATCGGTCGCAAGGCGATTCCACCGTTTTTTCGAAATTGGTCGCTAAGAATTCCACACGTCCTTGTGCGCTGTGCGACCTGAGCTGACTAGACCAATCGCCCAAATTGCTCTTGACAAGAACCGCGATACCGCGCCGCGCACGCACCGCGTTCGCGCTCGAATGTCGAACACACACGCCGCGCGAACGAGTCAAACGCGGTTGCGGATCGGCGCCCGAGCATGGCGCGCGGTCACCCCAAGCGCGTCGCCCAGACGTCACGCAACATTGTCGCGGCGGACTCGGATGCCCTGTTCCCGTCCAGCATGCATCTTTTGTGGTAGCTTTCCAGCCATAACGACTAAGCTGTATTCAGCGTGACAGCCAACGCGTCAGCCGCCGCCAGAACCCACCCGGAGCCACCGGCATCGGAATTCGGAACCGGTCCGACTTGGAGTCGCATTCGTAGGCAATGAAGTAGGCCTTCAGACTCGCCAGAATTCGATGGGCGTCATCCAACATTTCGGGACGCCGCCGTTCTCGATCATGGGCCGGACGAATGTCGACGTGAATGCGCGTGCGCAAGGATTTTTGGGATTCGCTGCCGACCCCCCACGTTTCTTCCACGAACCGCAACGAAACATGAAAAGTCAGCAGCCGGTCGGATTGGCGTCGTTCGCGGCGCTGCGCGCGTCCATCAATACGGAGGTGGTAAGTGGTTTCGTCGGATGCGAGAATTTTCGCTTCATGGTCGACCACGAAACCCTCGAGTTTCACGCGTGTCAGCGCCATGGGAACCATCGTCACGAGCGTTGTTCGAACGGATCGCCGTTCCGAAGCCGGACCTGGTTCGTCGCGGTCATCGGGCCCGTCGATGGGACAGGCACTGACACCACTCCCGGTGCCCAGCTGCACAACTCGGTTACGGCCATTCGCCTTGGCCTGCAACAATGCGCGATCCGCGCGACGGAGCATCGTCTCGGGCGAGTCACCCGCCTGAATCTCGGTCACTCCAAAGCTGGCCGTGATGTTCTTTTGGCCGAGCGCCGCATGGGGCATGTTTTCGAGTTTTTGCCGAATCGACTCGGCGCGATCGGTGGCCGTTGCGTTGTCGCAGTCGGCACAAACCACCACGAATTCCTCACCGCCATAACGTGCGACGAGATCACCTGATCGCCCCGATCGCTGCAGCAAGGCAGCAAACGCAACCAAGACCTCATCGCCCGCTTGATGGCCGAAATTGTCGTTGACGCGTTTGAAATGATCGATGTCGCAGATGATCAGAGCACAAGGGAGCCCACGTTCCAGATGCGTCTCGACAAATTGCGCCAGCACACGGTCGAATTCCGCGCGATTGGCGATTTTCGTGAGTGGATCCCGGATCGCCTTTTCGTGCAGGAGCCGTACCTGCTGTTCAAGCGTGATCTGCGAAGAGGCATCATGAAGCAACAAAGTCGCTCCGTGCATCAGGCCATTGCGTCCAATCACGGGCATCACTTGTGCGTCAACACAGAGCGGCGTTCCCGTCCGCCCCGTGATCGTAAGCCGACGGAGCGTCTGGATTCCGGTCGCCAACGCGTGCCCGACCGGGCACGCTTCGTCGTCGATCGCTACTCCTTGCTCGTCGCGCATGCCAATCAGGTCCGGCGTCCACCGCTTGTCCTCGACACTCGCACCCATCAGGCCGGTCAGCCGTTCGGCACCACGATTCCACAACAAGACCGTCAAGGTCGTATCCACGAACACGATCCCATCGTGCATATTGTCCAACAACTTCTGGTGGAACAATGCGTTAATCCGCGCCGGCCCGGCAACGATTGGGTCGGTCGCGCGTTTCCAGAACATATTGGAAACTTCGGGTTTTAAATCGTGCAACCAGCGCCGTGCCATGTCGGTGGTCAGCTTGATTCGGTCGGTCACCAGCAGGTCGCAAAACTGCTCGACCAGGTCCGCGTCGAATTGGCTGCCCGACCCTTGAAATAGCTCGGCCATCGCCCGTTCGCGCGACATCGCGCGCCGGTAAACCTGGTTGGTCGTCATCGCGTCATACGCGTCGATAATGGCGATCATCCGAGCCCCCAACGGCAATTGCGCGCCGTGCCGGTCGAATCCGTCCCGGCCGCCGTTGAACCATGCCGAGAAGTACTTGACGATATCCAATACATTTTGTGATGCACAGCAACTCAGCAGGATCTGTTCGCCAATTATGCGATGCCGATCCATCGTGGCGGATTCCTCAAGCGTTAATTTGCCTGGCTTGAGCAAAACCTGATCCGGCACACCGATCTTGCCGATATCGTGGAGCAGCGCCGCCACCTCGATTTCATCACGCTCGCGATCGCTCAACTCGATGAGCGTTCCCCAGCTGGAGCACCCCAACGCAACGCGCAGGCAGTGTGATGCCGTCGGCGGATGCTTGGCACGCAACGCCATGAACAAGCTGCTTGCGATCCCCAACCGAACTTGCACCAACCGATATTGATCCTCCACCGAGTCCGCATTATCAGCGTGCCCCGCACGCGAATCCGCCGGATGATCCAGTCGCTCCAGGAGATTCGACAGCGAGGCGACCTGGCGCGCAACGTCCGGTCCGTCAGCGGATCGCGGAAACCGTGCGGTGGTGTCAGTCATGTTGAGATTATTGTCTACTGGCATGCGTGCCCTATGAGCCCCATCGTCGATGAACCGTGCTCTGGCGCCTGCCCAAGATCCCGTTTTTCGCAAACCTGGACAGTGCGTGATAACTCGTCTCGCGAGGTATTCTCGGATCCGCGGATAGATCTGGCAGCGCCTCCCACACGGCTACCGGGGAGTGCCTCGTGCAGCGGATGAGATGCGTCCACGGAGCGGTGGCTCCAGCACTACTCTTGGGATATCGCCAGAAACACAGACCCCGTTCCAGAACACCAACAGAACGATCCCGCCGTCTTCTGTAAGTCTAGGGCGCCATTTATGTTGGGGCAAAAACTAACGCCCGCATTTGATCCACATGCAACATCTATCCGGTCTACACGGATACGGTCATGCGGATCGTCGGGAAGAGGAGGGATCAGGACTCTTTAGAAGAAAAGGGACCAGGACGGGGCTGTCAAAAGCCTGGCGTTGACACATGGATTGGAGCGGCTGGACCGGCATCTCTTTTCCGCGGCTGTCGAGGTTGAATATGGCCTTCAGCCAAAGGATCGATTCCGATCGCAAACCTGGGCCGCCGGTCGCTGACGCTCCCTTTGGCCCAGGCTACGATGAATATGGCCTTCGGCCAAGGCGTTTCGGAGAATCCGTGTAAGGCCCACATGGCGGACGTTTGGCAAACGGCACACAAACCGGATAAGGTCCCTCTGGCGTTACCGCCAATCTTTTGACAGCCCGCGTTAGGATTCTTTACCGGAATCGGAGACGGCAGAAGACACGATAACGCGCAACAAAGCGTCCTGCCCCCTTTTCCGTTCCCTGTTATAACAGGGACTGCACTTTCTGTTTCAACACGTCAAAATCAATCGGTTTTTCCAGGAAGGTCGACACGGGTAACCATGTGGATTCGATATCCTTGTTGCTGAAACCGAGCGGGAATTTCTGATTCACGCCCGTGAGCATCAGGATGGGAAGATCGGGAAGTTTCTTGTGAATCGTGCGGGCAATCTTGAATCCAGCACTTGGATCCTCCGGAAACATGACGTCCAGGATGACGAGATCTGGTTGACGCTCGCCGATGCGTGCCTCGACACCATCGGCGCGGTTCTCCACCACGACCTCATGCCCTTCGGACCGGCAGACCAATGCTACCGCATCGGCGAATTCTTCATCATCATCGACAACCAATAAGAAGGCCATTTTTTGCTCCCTTTACGGTTTAGACAAGCGGGCCACGCGGGCCCAATCCAGTAGACCAAATTGCACGCTCTAGCCAGGGATTATTCACGAGCGATCTGCCGCGGCGAACTTCATGAATAATCCGGGCTAGTCCTCAAACATTTTCGTTTCCGGTAACCACACGGCGAACTGCGTCCCCCAGCCGGGCGCGCTTTCCACTTTGAGCGTGACGTGCATCCGCTGCACGACATGGCGAACAATCGCCAACCCGAGTCCGGTCGACGCGTGATTATGGTGGGCCGCTTCCTTCGTGCGAAAGTAGTCGTCGAATACACATGTGATTTTGTCGGCGGGGATCCCGATCCCATGGTCCCGTATGGTCAGGCGAACCGCACCGTTCTCGGCGCGGCATTTTACCTGAACGAGGCCCTCATCGAACGAGTAGTTGATCGCGTTGGCCAGCAGGTTATCGACCAACATTTTAACATGATCCTCGGCGGCCCGAATGTGCGCGGACGCACAGTCGGATTCGACTCGGACGCCGCGCGCCGACGCCGTTGGCTCGAGCCGTGCAATGGCAAGTCGTAGTAACTCAGTCAAATCGACGACGCATTCGGGAGGATCTTGCTGGGCCATCGAGCGTAGATTGGCTAACTGGATCATGTCCTGGATCTGCTGGGCCAGCATTCGGCAACGCACGCTGATCTTGGTGACAATTTCCTTGGCTTGGTCATCCAGTGGCCCGCAATAGCCACCGAGCAGAAGTTGTGCATTGGCGTCAATGGCGGCGAACGGCGACTTGAGCTGGTGCGTCGTTTGCAGCATGTGCCACGATCGCTCGTCGCAGCTGGCCACCAATTGCCGATGGGCCGCGAACAGCTCGTCGTCGCGTTGCCGCAACGCCGTTGCCAGACGCGATGCCAGATACCAGATCACGCCCCAGATCGCCAACAACCAGCCAGCGTGCCAAACCGTGTGCAGACCGGACAGCGTAACGGACGTGTCGGCGGCACTGGTCAGTATCGAATGGGCCGGCAAGAGCCCAATCATCTCGGCGGACAGGCAGCCAAGGTAGAGGGCGGCCGCGACCATTATGACGATAAGACTCTGCAAACGCGGCAAGAACATACAGGCCAGGATAATGTGAAATAAGTATGTGAACGGCGCGTAGGTACCGCGGCAGCCGAGGTAATGCACCACGACCGTCAGCACGGCCAGATCGACGAGGATCTGCGTCCAGATCAAAGTCATGGCACACGCATAGGCGGGTGTTTCGGCACGGCGCCGCAACAGGACCCGATACGCCATGTTGGCAAGCGTCAACACGATCGCCGACGCGAACGGCCATCCCGGCGACCAGATGGCACCAAACCGGGCCGTCGCCTGTGGGAACAATGATGCAATGCCGGCCGCGCACAAAAGGCCGACAACCCACCAGCGCAACCGGCAGAACCACTCGGCGTTCTGCCGGAGCAGCATACGGTGCCGCTCGGAATCCGGATCGCCCCACGACGTGGAGCCCGCCGCGGCTCGATCGTTCGGCCGCAGCTCGAAAACAGCCCGTGGCGGATGGTCCGGTGTCGCCGGTTGAATGTGCGTCATCGATTCCTGGTGCGGAAGTTCCGCAACATAAGTGGTTCCTGCTTGCCAGGCACGTCCGCGCAGCTCGATCGGTCGAACCGCCGCCGACCTCCAATCCGGCGGGCGGGACCTGGCTGGCCGCACGCACCGTATGTGCGGTCTTGCGTTTCTATTCGACATCCCACGTCGTACCGGAAGCCAGCAATTGCCCCAGATCGCCCGGCCCACGCCGGTCGACGAAATCGGCGATCTGATCCATGAGCAACTGGTCGTACGTGGGGCTATCGATGGCGCGGAGCACACCGAGTGCGAGCGGAAACGCGGGCGGCTCCAGCGCGGCAAGCATGGCGACCAGGGCAGGGGACGTCGCGCGGACGTCATGCACCAGGACCTTGCTCAAGTCCTGGTCCGTCTCCACGTTGACGACACATGGCTGCATGTTACAGACACCAATCCCTTGTTTGCCGTCCGCCCCGAACCGGATGGGTTGTCCGTCTTCCAACAAGATGCGGTGGTCGTCACCGCCGCCGCCGCGAGACGAGACGGCATCGAACGCGCCGTCGTTGAAGACGCGGCAGTTCTGCAAGATCTCCACGAATGAGGTTCCGGTATGGCGGGCGGCCGCCGCCAGGGTGCGATACAGGTGCTTCGGATCGGATGCCACCGTTCGCGCCACGAACGTCGCCTCGGCCCCCAACGCCAATTGGATGGGACGGATCGGATGTTCGATCGTCCCGAGGGGACTCGACTTGGTCTTCTTGCCAAACTCGGACGTCGGCGAGTACTGCCCTTTGGTCAACCCATAAATACGATTATTGAACAACAGGATATTGACGTCCAGATTGCGACGTATGCAATGAATCAAGTGATTGGTACCGATCGACAGTGCGTCCCCGTCGCCCGTGATGACCCAAACCGAGAGGTCCGGATTCGCGCATTTCAAGCCCATTGCCAGCGCGGGAGCGCGGCCGTGAATCGAATGAAAACCATACGTGTTCACGTAATAAGGGAACCGGGATGAACACCCAATACCCGATACGAACGCGAAGTTTTCTTGCGCGATTCCCAATTCCGGGAGCAGTTTTTTGATTTGCGCCAGAATGGCGTAGTCCCCGCAGCCCGGGCACCAGCGCACCTCCTGCCCCGTTTGAAAATCCTTGCGTGTCAATTCTCGCAAACAATCGCCCGGCGCGTTGGACGGCGAGGCGGTCGACCCGCCTGACGTGTTAATCGTGTTCGCCACGGTTCAATAACTCCTCGATTGCAGCACGGATTTCATGGATCAAGAACGGACGTCCTTCGACCTTGTTCAACGGGTGAACGCGCCGTGGGAAACGATCCTGCAACAGGGTCTTCAACTGGCCCAAATTCGTTTCGGCGACGAGCACATGGTAAAACCGCTCCATCGTCTCACCCAACTTGGCGGGCAGCGGATTCAGATAGCGCAGCTGCAGGTGGGACACGGCGCGTCCCTGCGCCTGCAATTCATGGACGGCCGCGACAATCGCCCCGTACGAGCTTCCCCAACCGATGATCAACACCTCACCCGATTCCGGGCCCATGACCTCGGCCGGCGGAATATCACGGGCGATCCCCGCGATCTTTCGCGCCCGCAAGGAGACCATCTTGTGGTGGTTTTTCGCGTCGTAACTGACCGCCCCCGTAACATCCTCTTTCTCGAGTCCGCCAATGCGGTGCTCCATTCCCGGCGTGCCCGGCGCAATCCACGGCCGCGCCAAGGTCTCGGGATCGCGCCGATAGGGGGCAAACGACTCTGCCGTCACGGCGGCGCGAACCTGGATGTCCGGCAGCTCGTCCGGGTCCGGAATGCGAAACGGCTCGGCACTGTTCGCCAAGAAACTGTCACTTAAAACGAGCACGGGTGTCATGTACTTCGTGGCCAGCCGGATCGCCTCGAACGCCATGAAGAAACAATCGCTGGTGGTCATCGGCGCGAGCACCACGGCGGGCGATTCGCCGTGCCGACCGAACATCGCCATCAACAAGTCCGCCTGCTCCGTTTTCGTCGGTAGACCGGTGCTGGGCCCTCCCCGTTGCACGTCCAGGACGACCAGAGGCAGCTCCGTCATCACGCTCAGGCCAATCGCCTCGGTCTTCAATGCCAACCCCGGCCCGCTGGTTCCCGTCACGCCGACGGCGCCGCCGAACGAGGCGCCAATAGCCGCGCAGCACGCCGCGATCTCGTCTTCCGCTTGAATGACCCGGACGTCGAACTCCTTGTGTTTCGCCAACTCGTGCAACACGTCGCTGGCCGGAGTGATCGGATAACTGGCATAAACCAGCGGGCGTGCCGCCTTTTGGGACGCCGTGATACACCCCAGCGCCAACGCTTCGTTGCCCGTGACTCGCCGATATCGTCCGGGTGGTAATTGCGCCTGGGCAACATGATAATGAACCCGCAGTAACTCGGTCGTGTTCGCGAAATTGTATCCCGCCCGCAAACTCGAACCGTTCGCCGCCATCACGTCCGGCATCCGCTGGAACTTGTGCATCAGCCATTCCAACAACGGCTGGAGGGGACGGTCATAGAGCCACAAGGCCATACCCAGCGCGAAAAAGTTCTTGCACCGCGCGCGCTGCGCCTTGGACAGCCCGGTGTCCGCCGTCGCCTCGTCCGTTAAACGTCCCATCGGCACGGCAACCAATCGATAGTCGTCCAGCGTGCCGTCCTCCAACGGATGTGACTCGTACCGCGCCTTCTTCAGGTTCGTCGCGGTAAACGCATCCTCGTTCGCAATGATGATTCCACCCGGTTGGACCTCGGACAAGCAGACTTTGAGTGCCGCCGGGTTCATGGCCACCAAGACGAACGGCGCGTCGCCCGGCGTCGTCGTCTCCTGATCGCCGAAACTCAGCTGGTAGCCGCTGACGCCCCCCAAGGATCCCGCCGGCGCCCGAATCTCCGACGGGTAGTCCGGCAACGAACAAATCATGTTGCCCGTCATCGACGCAATATCCGCGAACTGGCCGCCAATCAACTGCATCCCGTCTCCCGAATCACCGGCAAACCGGACCGTCGCGCGTGCCACTTCGATCATCCGCACGCCGTCACCCGCGGTCGCAACCATGACTGATCATCTCCTCACCAAAAGACCCCGGTCACCTGAAACACGGGCCGGCCCCACGCCAAGCCATGCCGGCCAGCCGGCCCCCACCGCCCACGATTCCGCATCATAGGATTCCCACGAGGACTCGGCAAGCGGGCAACTTCCATCATCCCGGCCGACGCATGCGGGATCCTGCACCGCACCGGCCCAGCACGCCTTGGATTTGCTGTATACTGGCGCCGCACCCGAAAGACGAGTTTCGAGTACGTTTCGCGGAGGATCGGTCCATGGCAAACTTTCTCACATCATTCCTGCGGCACCCAATCGCCACCGGTGCGATCGCTCCGAGCAGTGCCCGTTTGGCGCGCGAAATGGTTGACTGGATCGATTGGCATGACGTCTCAACATGCGTTGAGTTTGGACCAGGCACCGGCGCGTTCACGCCCAGTATCCTCAACGCGATGCACGCCGAGACCCGCTTTTTCACCGTCGAATTGAACCCGGAATTCGCGGCCACAATGCGTGCATCCTATCCACAAATTGAAACCGTCTGCCGATCCGTCGCCGATGTTGGCGCGATCTGCGACGCGCGGGATGTGGCATCGATCGACTGCATCGTGTGCGGTTTGCCGTGGGCCGCGTTTCCCACGCAGCTGCAGCAGACCCTGATGAGCGCGGTCACCACGCGTCTTTCCAAAAGTGGCTACTTCTGCACGTTCGCATACCTCCAAGGTACGATTCTGCCGGCCGGCATTCGGTTCAAACGCCTGCTGGACAAGTCGTTCGCATCGGTCCACCGCAGCCAGACCATTTGGGGTAATCTGCCACCAGCTTTCGTGTATCAATGCCGTGCACCACACGTGCCCAGCAGGTGATTCCCGTGCCACGGGTGGCTGACAAACGGAGCGCGAATCTTGTATAGTCGGCTTCTCAGGCCGACACACGCGCGCCGCGTACACACGGCCTGGGAACCGGCTGGCGTCCGCCGGCGACGGATGCGAGACGGAAACCCGCGTGCCCGGCGGCAACCAGTGGGTTTCCCGCCGAAACATCCGCCCAGGATAAATACAACCCTTCTGGTTATTTAACAAGTACCGCAATGGGGAGTGGCGATGGCCGCCAACTGGCACGGCTTTCCGATCGGCATCCGTGTCGATCCAGGATACGGTCACCAGCGCATTGCTGTACAATATTCTTCGAATTTGTCACGCGATTGAATCAGGCATTTCGCCGAGGCCAAGTTACGGCGATCTACAGAAATGGAGGACACGAATGGTTGGAACTTCCGAATCGTGCGTTGCCCAGGTTGGTGATACGGCCGGCGCTGTATGGCACATGTTGGACGAACACGGCCCGCTATCTTTGGGAAAACTGGCCAAAAAAGTGAAGGCCCCGCGTGACATTGTGATGCAATCGGTCGGCTGGCTCGCGCGAGAAGGCAAAGTAGACATCCAAGAGACAAAACGGGGTCGGATTGTCATTTTGCGGTAGCGGTTAGAAATCTTATCGGCCGAAGCTTGATGACGTTGAGTCGAGTTTTTTGGGGCAAGGCTAAGCCGTCCCTACGGGACCGAACATCGGGCGAGAGATGCGGGTAGTGCAAAACCATGCGCTCCACCGAGTCGCCACGCGTCAGTTGGTTGGCGGTGAAACCTTGTTAGAGGCCTTATGGGCCGAAATTTGATGATCTTGAGTCAAGTTTTTGCATCGGACTACGCATGGGGGAATTGGACAGGGGCCTGTGATTGGGGTTGCGCGCGGTCGGTTTGGAAAACCGACCTACATGTGCCGCCCACCTGGGTATCGGGCGGCGCCGCCGATCGCTTTTTGGGCGCTACAGGTAGAGCGGCTCTCCGAGCCGTGGCCGCCTGGAAATCCGTCAGTTGGTTGGAGGCAGCGCCTCGTTGGATTCTTAGGCTGTCACATGCGCGCACCGTGGGCACATGTTTTTCGGACGGACGTTACGACTCCTCGGCGTTCGGTGCGGATTGGTCGGCGACCACGGCGATCACGTCAAACAGTTGCTTTGCGCGAATCGGTTTGGCGATATAGTTATCCATGCCGGCATCCAGGCATCGCTGGCGGTCGCCCCTCATGGCATGTGCCGTCATGGCAACAATAGGTATGTGGCATCCCAACGACTGCTCCTTGAGGCGGATGAAACGGGTTGCTTCGAGGCCGTCCATTTCCGGCATCTGCACATCCATCAGGATCAAGTCAAACGTCTCTTTTTGCCACCATTCGACGGCCGTGCGGCCGTCGCCAGCCACGGTCACCCGGTGCCCCTTTCGCTCCAGGAGCCCGACGGCAAGGCGTTGATTAACGACGCTATCCTCGGCCAACAGGATGTTCAACGGCCGCGTGGCCACGTCCGGCTCGATCATCGGTTCGCAGGCGAGCGGCTTCTCGGCCGCCGAAACACCGAGGGCCGCGATCATCGCATCGAATAGCTCGGACTGCTTGACCGGTTTCAATAGATAGCCGGCGACATCCAACGCGCAGCAGCGTTGCATATCGTCGGGGCGATCCCCCGACGTCAGCATCATGATAACGGTTCCACCGATCAATTCATCATGTTTGACCTGGTCGGCCAGAGCGAAACCGTCGAGATCAGGCATGTTGGCATCGGTCAGCAGCAGGGCGAACGGCCGCTGATCGCGACGGGCCTCGCGCAGCAACCGAATCGCGTCGGTGGCGTTATCGATGGCGGTGGGCAGCATTTGCCAATTGCGGAGCATTTCGGTCAGGATCAGTCGGTTGGTTGCATTATCGTCGACGATCAAGACGCGGGTCCCCTGGACCACCACGGGATCCCGCCGGTCGCCCGTCCCGTCCGCGGCGGTTTCCAAACGCGCGGTAAAATGGAACGTGCTCCCCTTTCCCGGCGTGCTATCGACATGCATGGCACCGTCCATCATCCCGACAAGTCGGGATGCAATAGCCAGTCCCAGGCCGGTCCCACCGAAGCGCCGCGTGGTCGAGCTATCAACCTGCTCGAACGCCGAGAAAATCACCTTTTGCTTGTCGGCCGGGATCCCGATGCCAGTATCCGACACGGCGAACCGCAACATCACGCTCCCGTTTTTCTCCTGATCCACGCCGACGCGCAACACGACTTCACCTTCACTGGTGAACTTAATCGCGTTACCGACGAGATTCACGATGACCTGGCGAAGTCGACTGAGATCGCCGATCAGCCGGTCCGGGACCTCCGGTTCGACATAGTAGGCTAACTCGAGTGACTTGCTGTGCGCGCGCAGCGCCAATGACCGCATAATGTCACCGATGGAGTCACGCGTACTGAACGTCACCGGTACCAGATCCAACTTACCGGCTTCGATCTTGGAAAAATCGAGCACGTCGTTGATCAATGCGAGGAGCGATTCCCCGGAGTCGCGGACCATAATCAGATAGTCGCGTTGCGAGTCGGTCAAGTCCGTATCGAGCACTAACTCAGTCATCCCGATGATGGCATTCATGGGGGTACGAATTTCATGGCTCATGTTGGCCAGGAAATCACTCTTCGCCCGGTTCGCCGCCTCCGCCGCCTCCTTGGCCTTATGCAGTTCTTGTTCGGCGCGCACGCGTGCCGAGACGTCCCAGAACATGATCTGCACGCCGGCGATCTCATTGGACGCGTTGCGCAGAGGCGATTTGAATACATGAACATGGCGCGTTGCCCCACTCACTTCATTCTCTTCGACAAAGTCACGCGTCTGGCCACTCTCCATGACCGTCCGATCATCCGAACGGTATTTTTCCGCCAGTTTTTTCGAAAAGAGATCAAAGTCGGTCTTTCCTTTGAGCTGTTCCAAGGGCGCACCCATCATCTCGCAATAGGCCTTGTTGGCGAACAACAATCGCAAGTCTTGATCTTTCTGCAACAGGCAAAGAGGCAGGTTTTCGACGACCGATCGAAACAGGGCCTCCGATTCACGCAGTGCCTGCAGGGCCTGCTGATGGTCCATCGAGATCCGCCGTTCGTTATCCAGGCTTGTCTGCAGGCGATCGGCCATCTCATTCATCGCGGCGGCCAGGTCTCCCAGTTCATTTTTCGCGGCAATATCAATGCGTGTGCTCAGTTTTCCATTCCCGAGCGCGATCGCGCCACGTTGCAACTCCTGCAGCGGCCCCACGATCGACCGCGCGACACGCATGAAAACGAACCCGGCCAGCGTTGCTCCCATGAGAAAAATGACCGCGTTGGCCACAATCAACTCGTTCTGGGCGCGGTGTTCGCCGTTCTTTTCGCGTTTGGCGATCTCCAGGGTGGTCGCTTCGATCAAATCCGCGGCCTCCACCATCGTCTTGCTTAAACCGCTGCGACCACGCAACCCAATCCGCTGATCCACGGCGATGCACTGCTGGAGTGCCGCATTGTATTGATCCAGCGCGGTCATGAGGGGTTTGGCAGCGCTCTCCTCTCGGCGCAGCAGTGCCCGCACGTTGTCGATGGAGTCCTTGAGTGACGGCAGATACTCGGCCCCACGCCATAAATAGTCCGACTCGTGACTCCGCAACGCCAGCAATGCCAACTGCAAGTCGGCATCTTGCGCTTGCTTGGCGTAATCTTGAATGACTTGAATTGCTCGATGGCACTCACCAATCGTCCCCCACTTCCGAAACCCACGATGCCGATAGCCGGTGACAACATCGACCATCAACTGGTTATAGTGGCGCAGTGTTGTCTTGAGGCGCGCGAGCCGGCCGTCATCCTCACGCACTAAACCGGCGAGTTTATCAACCCCCTGTTCAATCCGCGCCGTCATGCGCGCATGTTCGGCAAGCGCCGGGGTCGCGGGAAGTCCGTTCGGGGCCTCGGCCGGCAAATAGAAATCGGACGAGTATCGTTCCCGCAACAGCGTTGTGCTGGCACACCGCCGCATCCTGAGCACGTCCACATGAATGCGATCGGCCAGCGCGCGGGCCCGCGCGGCCCGTTCCCGCTGCCACATGAAGTAGCTGGTTGACGCCACCCATAGGATTTCGAACACGATCACCACGGCCACGCCGCGCAGGATCAGTTGAAAAATTAGTCCACGCTTGTGCACCCCTCGACCTCCAATCACGTACAATCAATACGGACCGTCGCATACAGGACTCCGGCCATCCCCTCCAGCGTGCATCCGAATCTGGCGAAGTGGTTCGCATCGGCCCGATCAGCACCACGATAAGGTTGAACAGAACGGTTTGCCCGGGAAATGTCAAGTGCCGTTCGCGCCGCGCGGACCCGCCCATGCGGCACACGTTAACCGGCCACCCCGTTGGGCGACTAGGTCCCCGGAAGACCCAATGCGGGTGGCCCGCAACCCACAAGGGAGTACGCCCTTGTTCCGCAGCGCTCCC
>CAZSOG010000011.1:0-15543 GCA_964607555.1 uncultured Pirellulaceae bacterium
GACGCGGATGTCCACCGTGCCACTTTCTCGATCGACAACAGTTCGTACACTCCCACGCATATTGCCGAGTTTCTTGGGCGCCGCCTTGGACGTGCCGCGCATGTTAACCCAGTCGATCGGCTTGGCGTTATTTCTCGCGTATGCCGGGTTCAATGCCGGCAACCGGATCATTGCGATGGTCAACCCGTATGGAATGAAACCCATCTGGATGCGTCTGGCGGTGACCGCCGTCTGCCTTATCGTCGGCTACTTGTTCGCCCGCAGCGTTGTCGCGAGTTGGTTCCACACTGCCCGACGGCAAGTACAATCGGAACGTCGTGTCCTGTCCAGGATCGCTGTCGACTTGAATGGCCCCGTGGTGTTGCTGGATGACGCCGTAGACCATCGCCAATCCGAGTCCCGTGCCCTTGCCAACCTCCTTGGTGGCAAAGAAAGGCTCGAAAATGCGGTGCCGGTGGGCTGTAGAAGAACGGGAAGTCCTTGGCGAGAGTTTTGTTGCGCATCGAGCCGATGTGGGGTGTAGCGGATTGCCATTCTCCCTGTGTAACGCCTTCGGCGTAAAGAGGTGACGCGGGACGTTTACCCAGGGTGCGCCGCCGCCCGTGGCTGCGCCCCGGCCGACGGCGACCTTGGGCTGTGGAATGTAACCGCTTCGCGGTAAAAACGCCGACCCACAGCGTGGGATGATCGCTCGGCAGTTGACAATCATTGTATGCCCCGATCTTCACGCCGTCGGCGTTACATTTCAAAGCCCAGTGCAGGCCGCGGAAGGCGTACGCTACCGGTGAACCAGCGCCGACCGCTGAACGACGTTCCCGTCCGCCTATGGCGGATTTATCCCGGTGGAGCGCATGATGCGGCACGACACGGCGACACTCATTCTTCACTGGCGCCCAGCAATCCCGGGCCTCACGCCACGAAGAGCAACTCGTCACAAGACGCGGCCAGCCAACCAGAATCACTTCCTGCGACGATCGGTCATCGTTTTCGAACCCAGCACGAGTGTTCAGTCGGTCAACGCAGTGATGGAATTGGCCTGAAACACTCTTCGGCGAGGACCAGTGGTTCTTCGCGCTTACTCGCTTAGCTGTACGCTGCCCAGTTTGTAACGCCGGTGGCCGTCATCGTTCTTCAGGGGCAGGGCGATGACGGGCGTACCATCCAGTTGGCCGACGGAGATGAACAGATCACATTGGCCCGGCTTAGTGGCCGGCGCGAATTGACGAGGACCGTCGACGTACTTGCGTGCCACCACGAAACGTGACTCCAGTTGCCGGGGTGTCATTTTATCCTTTATTCCGGTCTTCAGGCTACGGACGTTGAATGCGGCATCGACAAGCACGGCGACGAGGCCACCCGCGGCGTCCTTCAGCGTCACGGCCACGTGCCCGCCCGGATAACAGGGTGCCACGCCGGCATTGGTCCAGACCGAGCGAAACGTGAAGGATTGGTTCAAACGCACACGTTGGGGCCATGAGGCCTGCTGTAACCGCAGGCGGTAACCGAGACGCAAGTTGATCTGATCGATCGCCGGGCGATTCTCTTCGAGCAGTTCGCGTGGCCACCAATGGATTGACATATAGCTGGCGTGGTAGTCTTCCACGGATTTGAGCAGCAACGCGCCGCTCCAGGCTTTTTTCTGCTTCGAAGGCCCGTAATGCTCGTGTTCGAGAATCACCGGCAGATGCGGCCAAAACGCACGTGCCAACTCGGCATGGTACCAGCTCCGTGGCGGTGGCTGGACGAGAATACTATCGTCGCGCAATGTGATACCGTGCGCCATGGCATAGTCCGTCAAGGGGGCGCGCCCCGCGCGGACGCCTGGCCCCACGAAATCGTCGTTCAATGCCAGCAGTGTCTTTTGGAAATGATTGCGATACAAGTCGATGTGTTTACGTTTGACCGAGTCGTCATACGTTCGTCGCGTGGAGGAGAATGTGTGTCCTTCCCCCCATACGCCGTAGGACCCGATATCGATGAACGCGACGTTGGGGTTGCCGTCATAGCGGGTCGCCAACACGTGCAGGAATGCGTCGAGTTTCTTGAGGAACACGGGGTCGCCATAGTCCGGTTCCCAAAACAGGCCATCGTCACAGGTCCCTTTGCCCGGCGTGAAGTTATAGCCTTTGGCGCCCGCCTGTTCGACCCACTTCGGCGTCGCGTAACGCAGCCAGCTTTCGCTGCACGTGATCCGCAGCGCGATCTGTTTGCCGACCTCGATCCAGCGCTGCGCGGGCGTGTCCAGCAGCGACCAATCGAATTGGCCTTCGTTCGGTTCCAGGAAGGACCACGGCACACGCAGGTAAATGGTGGACATGCCGGGAAAATCGGAGACGAGGTCCGACGGCGCCAATCGCGAACCGTAGTTCGTGATGATGTTGGAATAGTAGTGCAGCGTCCAACCCATGGATGGGTTGATCAAAGCCTGCCGCGTATCCTGAGGCTGAACGGTCACGCGGTCAGGCTCGGCGGTTGCGGCCGGGGCCCCGATGACCGTCGTGATCAGAAGTATCGGGAGCGACAGTAAGCAAGGAGTTTTCATGTCGTACTGATCCTGTAGTGGCAGAAATATGAATGTCTCGGGGTACGCTTGCCGTACGGTCGTGCTTAACGATGGCGGAGCATCGTGGCACGGGGTTGGCCGTCAATGGGCAACGGAATTCGTCGTGATGAAGTCCCGCGTCAGCGCGCTCCACGACAATACGCGGTGTGTCCATTTCGTGCGCGTCGCCGGAGAACGCATTTGTCGATTTTACCCGATCCGTTGCGTGGGAGATCGCACAGCACATGAAGTTCGCGTGGAATTTTGTGTGGCGGCAGTAGCGTCTTGCACCAGCGAATCACCTGACGTGGATCGATCTTTTGTTTGGGCTTCGCCGTGACAAACGCTACGAGCGCTTCGCCGAGCATTTCATCAGGAATTCCGACCACCGCGGCCTCCTGGACAGCGCCGGAATCCGACAGGACGTCTTCGATCTCCTTCGGCGCGATCCGGTGCGCGCCCGATTTGATCATTTCGCGTTTTCGGCCCACGACGAAGAGGAAACCGTCGCCGTCCCGCTTTCCCAGGTCGCCCGTGTGATAGCCATTGTCGTCGAGGACGGCGGCGGTTTCAACCGCCGCATTCCAGTAGCCCTCCATGATATTGGGGCCGGTCGCAACCAGCTCGCCAATCTCGCCGATGGGGACCTCATTCCCGGCATCATCTAATACACGCAAACGGACGCCTGGAATCGCCTTGCCGACGCTCCCCGCCTTGGATGGCGTGCGCGCAAGGTCGAAGTACGACAGGCGGGCCGACGCTTCCGTCGCGCCATACATAATGAAGATCCGTTTACCGGGGAGCGCTTCCAGAAGGCGGCGCTGGAGCTGCACGGCCATGTGTCCGCCAGCCTGCGTCACGTACCGCAAGTGCGGCAACGATCGTGCCGCGAAATTGGAACGATTCAGCAGGATTGCGAAAGTCGATGGGACGCCTGACAAGCCGGTCGCCCTGGTCCGTTCCAATGTGTCGAGTGCTTTTTGCGGAAACCGAAACCCATTTTCGATGGCAACCGAACCACCGACTGCCACGTGCGTGTTCAGCAACGACTTGCCGTAAACGTAGTGGAAAGGAAGGACAACCAGCACACGGTCGGTTGCCGCCAGCTCCAGGTACTGCACGATGGATTGCGTGTTGGCGACTACATTCCCATGGCGAAGCATGACGCCTTTCTGTTGACCCGTGCTGCCCGATGTGTAAACGATGGCTGCTCGATCGGTCGGTTGCAAGGCGATATTGGGTGGCGTATCAGCCATTGTCTGAACGACGTCTGGCCATTCCATGAACCGACACCGTGCCAACAGCGCGAGGTGGTCGCGCCGCGCGTCCGGCCATCCGATAATCAGTTCAAGATGAGGAAGACGGTCAATTCCCTCCGCGCGCCGTCCGACACGGGGGCCCCAAATAAGCGCCGTGGCTTTGCTGTGTTGCAGCAGTTCGCAATGCGTTCGCCAACTCGCGGAAGCGTTCAACGCGACGACGGTTCCTCCCGACTTGAGAATGCCATAGTAGGAAATAATATACTCGATGGAATTGACGGCCAACAATCCGACCCGGTCCCCCGGCTGAATTCCTTGAATCAGTAATGCGTGCGCGATGCGATTCGCGGCGCCCTCGACTTCGGCGTACGTCGCCTGGCGCCGGCCGTCAACAACCAGTACCGCATCGGGACGGTGGCGACACTGCCGTTCGAGGAAATGGTGAATCAAGGTTGTTTTCATGGGATGGATCTTTTCAAGCGTCAGTAACCAGCAAAGGGCGTTCGTGCAGATAGTCCGCCGCGCGCCGTTTCGCGTCGATGTCGCCGTAAACCCGTTCGACCTGATCCGCGGTCAGGCCAATGGCGTTCCCGAGCACGTCGCTTGGAATACCTTGGTTCTTGCCGTAAAGGCAGGCGTCCATTTGCGCATAGGGCAGCGAGAAAAAGAATTCTTCCTGGGTCTGTTCCATGGAATACGTATCGGTGGTTGGCGGCCGCTGTCGGATTTCCCTGGGAACGCCCAGATATTCGGCCAACTGATAGACCTGGGTTTTGTACAGGTGAGCGATCGGTTTCAAATCGGCCGCCCCGTCGCCCAGCTTGACAAAGAATCCCTGGTCATATTCCAACAGATTGGGTGTGCCGGCCACGGCGTAGCGAAGTCGATCGGCGTGGTAGTACTCCATCATCTTCCGAACCCGCTGTTTGAAGTTCGTCG
This sequence comes from uncultured Pirellulaceae bacterium, assembly GCA_964607555.1. Classification (GTDB taxonomy): domain Bacteria; phylum Planctomycetota; class Planctomycetia; order Pirellulales; family Pirellulaceae; genus JAJSAJ01. Next base: position 4,741 of record CAZSOG010000011.1, read on the forward strand.
CGGCCACGATTTCCTGATAGACGGCCAATGGCATGCGCCGGCGCGTCGTTGTCCCGTCAGGTAGCTGCATGACGGCCGAGAAGACGCGATAGGGCGAGTTGCCGAACAGACTCGGCAAGGCGATTTTCCAGACGCACGCCGTGCTGAAATTCGGGAAGACCGACTTCAGGGCACGGTCCCGGCGCGCGTAACATCCGGCGCCGGCCAGCGTATCACTGATATCCTCCCGAACCGCTGCGATGCCCAGGTGATCGGCCAAGAGCCGTCCCAGTCGCAAACTCTCACCCGACGAATCTCGCTCGGGCATGAATAGACCAAGGACTCGATCGACGCCCAGGGCACGCACGCACAGGGCCGCCGTGACGCTGCTGTCAATGCCGCCGGAAAGGCCAAGCACGACTCCTTTGCGGCGTAGTTGGCGTGCGACTTGTCCGCGCACCGCATCCGTAATGCGATCGGTTTCCGCGGCAGCGTCGAGCGTCAGCGCCACGCGTGAAAACGGACGATCCAAAACGACATCCATTGTAATGCTCCTGATGCGGGAGGCCCGTAGCCCAAGAGGGGTGGCATCCGCCTTTGGCGGATGTTTGGGCGCGCGTCCCTGGTTATTCATTGGACCAGTGCGTCTCCGCTTCACGGTGGTGGAGTTACCCGGTCATAAAACATGCGCGCACGGTGCGCACATCCTGCAGCCTAAGAATCTAACGAGGTTTCACCTCCAACCAACTGACGTACGCCGGTGCGATGGAGACCTTCGGTCGCTCTCGTGCGGGGTCAGGAGACCCGCGCACAGCGCGGTATTCTCTCTCCTCTCTTACCTCTCACCTGACAACGCCACCGACCGAACTTGACACAGGAGTTGACTCAAGATGATCACGTTTCGTCCCACAAACAAACTAACGCAAGCGGCGTCCGCAACCCTTGCCAGATGGCACCGGTCACTCGACAACCGGCGTGCTTGAGGTCGCGCGTTTGCGATTGATGAAATCGACCAGGTTGGATACGGAGTCCAGATTCTCCGGCACCAGGTCCTCGTCCGCGATGTGCAGCTGGTACGTACTTTCTAAATGCGCGATCAATTCCAGCACGCCGGTCGAATCAATGATGCTATTCTCCATGAACGAGTCGGCGTCCGAGTAGGGCGTATCCACGCCAAACAGGAACGTCTCGTCGATAAATCGACGCAGGTCGGCGGCGAGAGACATTGTTGGGATGTCGGTTGTCATGCGCGAGTCCTTGATAGGTTTGGTTAATTCAAATTGCCAATGCGATCAGACGGTTATGTGGTCCCAGCGTGATACATGGAATCAACGGGCGATGTTATCGTGAGAGCGGGTCGGTCGCGGTTGGCTGTCGGCGGCGCGGGCGTCTTGTCCAGAAACTGGTCAACCAGAATCTGCGTGGAGAGTACGCCGACCAGCGCCATGTTGTCACGTGTGCCAACGGTCTGTTTTGTTCGGAGTTTCTTCAGTAAATGGTCAACGGCACGCGGTTCAAAGATGCCGTCTTGTTGAATTCGCCGTGATGATAACAGTTTATCGATGTAGGGCGCTCGTCGGGTGGCGCGGTCAGTATTGAGGAAGGCCCTGGCGTCCGGCGCGCGAAACGGCTGTTTGGTGCGTTGCCGCACTTCATCTGGCAGCACGCTGTCAAACGCGCGTTTCAGGAGGAATTTTTCTTTCAGGCCGTTCATTTTCAGTCGCGGCGGCAAGCGGGCCGCGAATTCCGCCAGACGATGGTCCAGGAAAGGGAACCGTCCTTCGACCGAGTGGGCCATGGCGGCCCGATCCCCTTGTGCGGCCAGGATGTAGCCCGGCATCAAGATCATGGTTTCAAGGTACTGCGACTGGCAAAACGGTGGCCAGACGCTGAACTCCGTGGGCAGCGCTTTCCGTAGCTGCTCGAACGGTTCGTTGTATTGATCGCGTGGCAGGAAGTCGGGCGAAAAAAGGTGTTTGAGCTGTGCCGTCATGGACCAACGTGGCAGGTGCGAGAAAAAAGGGCTCGCCAAGTCTTCCGGTTTGACTCGGAAAAACGCGCGCCGCATCGCCACCGACTGGGCGTGCAATCGAGGCAGATACGGATAGAGCTGACCGAACAGTGCCGCACGCGGTACTGAGTTGGGGTTCCGCGCGTAGAACCGGCGAACTTTGGCTTCCTTGAATATGTCGTAGCCGCCGAATAACTCGTCCGCGCCTTCACCGGTCAGTACCGCTTTGCAGCCGGTTGCATGGACCCGAGCGGACAATAAATACAACGGCGTGGACGCCGTGCGCAGGACAGGTGCCTCTGCGTGCCAAACGACTTGTGGAAAAGCGGCCGCGATATCGGCGTATGAACAGCGCAATGCGTGGTGCTTGACGCCGAGTCGCCTGACAACCGCCTGCTGGTAGACGCGCTCGTCAAATTCCGCGTCGTCAAACGTCACCGAAAACGTCTCGAGACGATCGCCCACCACGCGTTGCGCAGACGCCGCCGCTATGGTCGAATCGAGTCCACCGCTGACGTAGGCGCCGACCGGCACGTCAGCCCGCAGACGCAGCCGGGTCGCATCATCAAGCAGTTCCCGAAGTTCGGCGGAATAGTCGTTCAAGGACCGCGGCTGAGCCACCGGCGTGTAGTCAAGTTGCCAATACGCGGTGACGCTGGTCCGCCCATCCTGGACCACCAAATTATGGCCCGGAGGCAGTTGCGAAATATGCTGAAACACCGTCGCCGGTGCCTGCGTGGTCCAGAATGTGAACAGCTGGTTCATGCCAAACGGATCGAGACGGCGTGGAACCTCGGGACACGCCAGCAGGGACTTGATTTCCGACGCGAAGAGGAATCGGTCACCGACGCGCGTATGGAAAAGCGGCCGGATGCCCATTCGGTCACGAGATAAAAATAGCCGGCGCCGCCGGCGATCCCAAATCGCGAATGCCCACTGACCGTTGAAGTGCTCGACACATCGGGTGCCGTACTCGGCGTAAGCGTGCAGAATTACCTCCGTGTCCGAACGCGTGCGGAACCGGTGTCCGCGTTGCATGAGCGTGCGACGCAATTCAATATAATTGAAAACCTCGCCGTTGAACGTGATGACCAGCTTGCCATCATCCGTCTGCATCGGCTGTTGACCGTTGTCCAGGTCGATCAAACTCAAACGGGCGTGAGCCAACCCCACCGGTCCGTCGACCAAGACGGCCGCGGCGTCCGGTCCACGATGGCGAACGCGCCCGATCATCGATGCCAAAAGAGTGGCAGAGACGCTCTGTTTGTCGTTGTGCAAAATACCCGCGATGCCACACATCTGATTTTATCCCGCGATTTGGAAGCCGCCGTTAACCCACTGTCACGGTTGGGCATGTGCCTGTTCGTGATGGACGACGCGAGCATCACGACGTACAGTTTCTCGGACAACTGGACGGTGTCGCCGGAACGGAATAAAACGTTCGATCCGGGAACAAGTCTTCCGAGAAACGCTACCTTGGAAACTTGCGATTCATTGCAGTATTGTGCACGGATGGTCTCTTTTCTTGTCCGGTTGCGACAATATTTGGTTAACCAGGCATGATAATCAGCTCACAACTTACAATACGCAGCCTGCTGGGGCCTCTGCGACACGCCATGCAAGTTCGCCGACTGCGCGGAACCGAACGCATGGCCTACGCGATTGTCCGGAGAATGCTCGCGCGGCTTCGAGTGACACGCTGGTTCCACCTGTGCGCCGTTGAGTTCTGGCGATTGGACGTCGAGCGCGTCCCGGTGCCCAGACGGTTGCCGCGCAACTTCACCGTTCGCCGCGCGACCAACGAGGATGTTGACGCGCTGGCACACTATTACGATGACCCGCGTCGGGTTGAGACGCGCCGGGAGCGTGGTGATATCTGCGTTGTTGCCCTGTGCCAAAATGCCATTTGTGCCGCCGTCTGGATCGCCGTTGGACCGTGCCGGTTTGACGAGGATCAGCAAGAGCTTGGTTGCACGTTCGTGGTGCCGCCGCGGATTGGCTGGACCTATGACGGTAAAGGCACCCGCCTCGGCGCGTGGGGCACTCTGATGAAACAACTTCCGGCGGTGCTGCACGAACAAGGGGTAACGGAATTGGTGACGGTTATTGACTGCAATAACTGGCAGTCGATCGATGGTCACCGCGCGCTGGGGTACGAGGTTGTCGGCACACTTGGCTGTGTACGCGGGTTCGGACTGTTCTGCCGTATCGTGCGGTATCGCCAGCGGGTCTGGACACGTCTGCCGCGGACCGTGGCCAAGATCCAGGTCGTCACCCCATCCGGCGGCACGACCGTGGACACCTGAGACGGCAAGCCCGCGCTAGAGACCTTATGGGCCGAAATTCGATGATCTTGAGTCAAGTTTTCGCATCGAGCTACGCATCTGGGTCGTGGACGGGGAGGAGCTTGGGGTTTGAGTTGCTCGGTGGGGCGTGGAGGAATTGGACCGGGGCATGTGATTGAGGTTGCGCGCGGTCGGTTTGGAAAACCGACCTACCTTTGCCGCCCACCTAGATATCGGGCGGCGCCGCGCATCGCTTTTTGGACGCTATAGGTGGAGCGGCTCTAGGTTGAAAACTTGGTATTGCGCTACAATAGCAAGTTTTCAACACTCTCGAGCCGACTCGCGATCGGCCCTGGAATTCCCCACTGGCGTACGTCATACTGGGATTCGCTAGATTGTGTATATTCACTAAATTAAGAATGCGTGCGGAGCGAACTATGAACCGGTTGGTACAGAATGCGTGGTTGAGTGCTTTAGTGGTCTACCTAGTGGTACCGTCTTTGGGGGCGGATCGGCCGGCATCCAGGGGTGCCGATTCGGCGGTTACGACCGAGGCGTTGTCGGGTCTGAAGCTTCGATCGATCGGGCCCGCGTTGATGTCCGGGCGAATTGCCGACATCGCGGTCGACTCGGTCAAGCCGAACACATGGTACGTCGCTGTTGGCTCCGGCAACCTCTGGAAGACCGAGAATGCAGGGACCACGTGGAAGCCCGTCTTCGAGCATTACGGTTCGTATTCGCTTGGTTGTGTCACGATCGATCCGAAGGACCACGATACAATTTGGGTTGGTACGGGAGAAAACGTCAGCGGCCGGCATGTCGGCTATGGTGATGGGGTCTATGTCAGCCACGACGGTGGCAAGACGTTCAAGAACGTGGGTCTGGAGCAATCCGAGCACATATCGAAGATCGTGGTCGACCCACGTGATTCGAATGTCGTTTATGTTGCCGCGCAAGGACCGCTGTGGTCATCCGGTGGCCAGCGAGGGCTGTACAAGACAAGGGACGGTGGGGCGACGTGGAAGCGTGTATTGGCCAGCGGGCCGTGGACCGGCGTGACCGACATCGCGCTCGATCCACGCAACGCGAACGTCCTCTATGCGGCGACGCACCAGCGGCATCGTACTGTTTGGGGTGTTATCGACGGTGGTCCCGAGTCGGGCATCTTTAAGTCGACGAACGCGGGCAAGACCTGGACGGAGCTGAAGGGTGGTTTGCCGACCGGGGACAAGGGAAAGATGTCGGTTGCCGTATCGCCGCAGAAGTCCAACGTAGTCTACGCGACGATCGAGCTGTCCGGACGTACGGGCGGCATTTGGCGATCGGCGGACGCGGGGGCCAGCTGGAAGAAGATGAGCGACTACGTGGGCGGCGGGACGGGCCCCCACTACTACCAGGAAATTTACTGCGATCCGCATCGTTTCGATGTGTTTTATCATGCCAATGTACGACTTGGACGGACAACCGATGGCGGTGCGACGTTCGAGACGGTGGCGAGCCCGCACAAGCACGGGGACAACCATGCCGTGGCATTCCATCCAACGGACCCCGATTTTCTCTTGGTTGGATGCGATGGCGGGCTCTATCGCTCATGGGACTACGGCAAGACGTACCAGTTCTCGGCTAATCTGCCGATCACCCAGTTCTACAAGCTCGATGTCGATTATGATCAGCCGTTTTATCATGTCGTTGGGGGAACCCAGGACAACAATACGCAGTATGGTCCGACGCGCACCAAGAGCAACGCGGGGATTCGCAACGCGGATTGGCGGATCACGATCGGTGGCGACGGCCACGACTGCGCGATCGATCCGGCGGACCCCAACACGCTCTATTGCGAGTCGCAGCAGGGGCACATCCGGCGATTCGACCGGCGCACGGGCGAGTCGATTGACATTCGACCGCAGCCGCCCGCGGGCGAGGAGGCGTTTCGCTTCAATTGGGACACGCCGATTCTGATCAGTCCCCATGCACACACACGCATCTACTTTGCTTCGCAGTATCTGCATCGGAGCGATGACCGCGGCAACTCGTGGACCACGATCAGTCCCGATCTGACGCGCGGCGCGGATCGATTCAAGCTGCCGCATATGGGCCGCATCTGGAGTATTGACGCGATGTGGGACCTGTTCGCGATGAGCCAGTACAGCACGATCACGTCGATTAGCGAATCGCCATTGAAAGAGGGGCTGATCTACGTTGGCACGGACGATGGCTTGATCCAGGTCACCGACGATGGCGGCCGCCATTGGCGCGAGATCGATAAGGTGTACGGTGTTCCGGAGCGTGCGTTCGTCAACGACATCAAGGCCGATTTGCACGACGTTGACACGGTCTACGCGGTGTTTGATCATCACAAATGGGGTGACTTCACACCGTACCTGATGCGAAGTCGCGATCGGGGCCAACATTGGGAGTCAATCGCGGGCGACTTGCCGGCCCGTCACATTGTTTGGCGAGTGGTGCAAGATCCGGTCGTCAAGTCACTGCTGTTCGCGGGCACCGAGTTCGGCATCTTCTACACACGTGACGCGGGGCAACACTGGATCAAATTACCCGGCGCCCCAACGATCCCATTTCGTGATCTCGAGATTCAGCGGCGCGAGAACGATTTAGTCGGCGCCTCTTTCGGACGCGGTTTCTACGTGCTTGATGATTACACACCGCTCCGCACGCTCGACGCGAAGCTCCTTGCGAAAGACTTCGCGCTATTTCCGATTCGCGCGGCCAAACTGTACATTCTGGACCGCGTATTGGGCGGCCAGAAGGGCACTCAGGGAGACAGTTACTTCACGGCGTCCAATCCTCCGTACGGGGCGCTGATCACGTACTATTTGAAGACTGGCCAGAAGACGCGCTCGGCGGCGCGACACGAACGCGAGTCCGAGGTCAAGAAACGTGGCGGCGACAATCCGTATCCGGGGTGGGACGAGCTGAAACGCGAGTCGCGTGAGGAAACGCCCGAGTTGATCTTCACGATTCGCAACCCGTCGCGGGCCGTGGTCCGGCGGATCACGGGCCCCATCACGGCGGGAATGCATCGTATTGCATGGGACCTGCGTTACGCGTCGTTCACAGGTAGTACGGCTCAAGGCCCGCTGGCCACGCCAGGGAAGTATACGGTCGAAGCCAGCCGGCGCGCGGCCGGGAAGCTCGAGTCGCTTGGAAAACCGGTTACGTTTGAGGTGGTCCCGATCGAGCAACCGTCGCTGCCGCGGCAGGATCGGAATGCCGTCTTGGCATTTCAAATGCAGCTCGGCAAGCTGCAGCGCGCCGTGGTTGGCGCCCAGCAGAATATCATCCAGACGCTCCAACAGTTGGACGAAATCAAACGCTTGATCAACAATACACCGGCGCTCGCGCCGGCGATGTACGATCGGGCCGAGTCGATTCGACTCAAGTTGCTGGATCTGCAAGAGCAGTTGACCGGCGATCCGATCCGTGCCGAACGCAGCCAGACGGGGCGCGTATCGATTTCCAGCCGCGTGCAGACGGCGCTTGGTGGAACGTTGCAACAGACGTACGGTCCGACGCGAACGCATCGCGCGCAGTATGGGATCGCGTTCACGGAGTTCAAGCAGCTGGCCGCCGCGCTGGCGAAGGTACTGAAAGTGGAATATCACCCGCTGCTGGATGACATGGACAAGGCGGGCGCGCCCTGGACCGCCGGCCGCCCCGTGCCGCGGCCGTGAGTCGACGGCTGACGCGCCGACAACGTGGGCACGCCATGGCCGCCAGAAGCCAAGCTCCGGATCGCGCCGCGCGCCGCCCCACGAAGTCCGGCGGACAGCGGACACTCGACGTGCTTCGGGCGTGGGCTGCTGCGACGGCTTCGCTGCCGCCCGCCCGGCGCCGAATCATCCCAACGCCCTGGCCACGATCCGTGGATACCTCGTTCGGGATCGTGGCCGTGGGGGGGCATTCCCCGGGGATTGCGTTGCCCGGACAAGACGCGTATACATGGGTCGAGTACAATAGGCTCATGATTCGTGGACAGTAGCATGACAGCAGCATATCGTTTGCCCGGCATGCTGGAAGCAAGAGAACAGGACACGATTGATGCGAGTTTCCCTGGAAGCCAGCCCGTTATGGACGACCCTGTTGGCCACCGCTCTGGTCGGCATGTCAAGCGGATTATTGGCGGGCCGCTTCTGGTCCATGCGTCAGGAGGCGGCGTCAGAATCCCCTGCAAAGAAAACCGCTGCCGCGGTTCGTCTGCCGTCGCTGCCCGAGGACCTGGATCCGGCCTACCGCGAAACGCTCAAGAAAACAGGCGATGCCGTGGCAAGGTCGGTTCGAGCGTATCCCGAGAACATCCATGCGCGGAGCGCTTTGGGATTGCTGCACTACCTGGCACACGACCGCGAAGGGGAGATTCGATGCTGGACGCGTTGTTTGGAACTGGATCCGGAATGGGAGCTCGCCTATTCACGCCTGGTGGCGCTTGCGGAACAGAACGGCGAATACGCACGCATTATTCAGCTGATGGAAAAGGCGCTGGCCCATGCGCCCGGCCACTCGTGGTACGCCAGCCAGCTGGGCGAGGCTTTGCTGTATGAAAAGCAAGTGGAGACAGCACGGCAGTTTCTGGAGCAGCAGGTGCATCGGGGGCAGGCGAGCGGTGAGGTCTACATGGCACTCGGGCAGGTCTACGAACGCCTGGGCCAACCCGGGCGCGCGGCCCGGAACTTCGAGGCGGCCGTCGTTTTAATGCCCGACTGGCCAGACCCCTGTTACCGTCTTGCAAGCATCTATTCGAAGCTCGGCGTCAAAGAGAAGGCAGCTAAGTACCAGAAACAGTTCGAAAAACTCCAAGATTCTGAACTGAAGCAGAAACGGAGTGGCATGAACATGCGCGTCGGAATGCAAGACTACTTGTTCCTGCCGATCCGAGTCGCGGAGATCATGAAATATGTCGGCCAGGCCTATCTCGACAATGACGCGACGGAAACCGGTCTTCAATGGCTCCGCCGGGCGGCCGAAACCGATCCAAAGAACATCGATGCGAGGGTGCTGCTGGCGGAATACTATAACAAGAAGAAACGGTGGGCGGAATCACTCAAGTGGGTTGAATCGCTTCAAAAAATCGATCCCAATTCGCTTCAACATCTGCGCAATGCCGGCCTCCTGTGCATTCATCTCGGACAACTGGACAAAGCAGAACAAGCGTTCAAGGAGTATTGCCGGCGGGCGCCGGGGGATGTTTTCGGCTACGCGGCACTGGCCCAACTCTACCTCCAGCAGAATCACAACCTCCAGGAAGCGACGCAACGCATGCGGAAAGCTATCGCGATTGCGCCGCTGGCCGAGAACTTCTGGATCATGGCGAACCTTGAGCACCAACTGAACCACATGGAATCGAGCCGGCACTTTATGCGTTATGCGATCGAGCTGGATCCCAAAAATCCCTTGTACCGGAAAACGTATGCATCTCTTAGCAACAAGGCGAAATAGGATTTCGCGCGGCGGCATCGGGAGCCCCTGGCTGGTACTGCTCGCGGTTGCCTGCCTCATGACGGCGTGCCATCGCCCGGCCACGCACGGCGGACCGCGATCCGGCGCGAAGCGGCAAAAAAAAAGTGCCGTGGGGGCTGGGCAGCCGACGCGTGGGCCGATCGTGCTGACCGACGTTTCCAAGGAGAGCGGCATCGCGTTTGTCCATACCCATGGAGGATCCGGCAAACAGTACATCGTTGAGGCGATGTCCGCCGGGATCGCCGTCTTCGACTTCAATGGGGATGGATTGAACGATATCTACTTCCTCAATGGCGCGCCACTCAAGGGGACGCACCTGAAAACCGTTCCCCGCAACGCGCTCTATCGAAACGACGGCGGCCTTCATTTCACCGATGTCACCGAGCAAGCGGGAGTGGGCAGTCCCGCCTATGGTTTGGGAGTTACCGTGGGCGACTACGACGGTGATGGCGACCTGGATCTGTATCTGAACAACTTCGGTCCCAATATTCTATTCCGCAACAATGGCACGGGAACATTCACCGACGTTACCAGACAGTGTGGCGTGGACGACGGCGATCGAGTGGGTGCCGGGGCGATTTTCTTTGACATGGACGCCGACGGAGACCTTGATCTCTATTCAGGCAACTACGTCAAGTTTGCGTACGAACAACATCCGGTTCGGACCATCGGCGGGATCCGCCGCGCCGCCAGTCCGCTCGATTTCGCGCCCGATACGGACACGCTCTTTCAAAACAACGGCGACGGGACGTTTACCAATGTGAGCACGACGTCCGGGATCGCGAACCATGCCGGGACGAGCATGGGCATGACCGCCGCGGATTTCGACAATGACGGCGACACCGACATGTTCATTTGCAATGACGTCCGAGGCAACTTCTTTTTTCAGAATGACGGCCAGGGACATTTCCAGGAGATCGGGCTACGCTCCGGAGTCGCCTATAACTTCCTGGGGAAAGCGAACGGCAGCATGGGTGCCGATTCGGCCGACTATGATAACGATGGCTGGCTCGATATCTTCATGACAAGCTACCAGGCGGAATTGCCCGTCCT
>CAZSOG010000012.1:0-15412 GCA_964607555.1 uncultured Pirellulaceae bacterium
CAAACGGACTTTCCCAGCACTTCAAGGAGAACGGCCAACGCCGCCCTATCGGCATGCCTGGCCTACGCAGGGAGTAGACCCCGTCGTACCAACTCGTCGATCGCGACCGCCCCGACTTCGCGGACGTCGACCTAGGGATGGTCAATGCCCTGCGCCCGGGCCCGACAGTGGGCCTTCTGAATCGACTCCACGAGGCAGTCCGCCGCTGCCGGTCCAGCTTCGTCCGCCAGCGCTAATCCGGCAGCTGCCAGCGCGGCGACAACCGCACGTGTTTTGTAACCGGGTTCGGCCGAACCAACGTCGCCGCTGGCACTGATGAGCATCGTCCCATAGATGTCGAATATGATGGCGCGCACGGCCGGAAGTGCTTCCAGCCGTGGCTGCATGCCCGTCGGCAGTGGCCGCAGGGGATGGGAATTAGCCCGAATAATCTCGACGTAGTCTGGGTTCATCAAAGGGCACCGGCGGATCCATATGTCGTGTATTGCAAGTCGTTTCGTGCCCTCGGCGGGCCCTCATCCGTTGTCACCCGGCCGTCTCCAACGGCAGTCGACCAGCTGCGGGACACTGCGGGCTCTCGTCGCTACCGTTCGACGCGCGCTGGATACAAACGACGTAACGCCAAGAATGCCTCCAGAATTGCCGCACCGTCTGGCAAACGGTATCGCTCAGCTCGTGGGCTGTCAAGGACTTTTTGATACAATTCCCTTAATCGCGCACCCGACGCGTCGACTCCGTAATGACGCCGCACCGCCGCGGCATTCGCACCGATCAGCTCGGCGGCGTCCGGTTCGACTGCCGCTTTCAGCCAGCCCATCGCCGGGTTACGTTCCCATAACTCCGTAGCATGCGGCGGACTGCTCGCCGCCATGGAAATGATACGGGCCTGGAGTCGAGTCGGAAAGCGGGCAAAATCAAGACACCCGTCTTCCATCAGCGCGTCGAGCTGCTCGGCCACCGTGGCACGCGGCGGAAGCGGGCACGCATACGCGCCCCACGCCGCGCGCGCGATCGTGTCGTACTGGGTGACTAGCTCGGTATGCCCGACCCAATCAACCGGCACGTGAAGCTGCTCGTACAGGCCCGGCAGACGGACTCCCTGCTGTTGAAAATCACGCGTGATGTCGGGCAGGTCTCGACCCGTCAAAAGACGGCCGCATAACCAGGATTCCAGGTATACCATCCCAAACCCCTCGGCCACGCTGGTCGTGATCAACCGGTCGGCAGCCGCCAGATTCTCGCTGAATGCGAGGCCATCCACGCCCCCCGTATCAAATAACACGGGCAAATCCAGCGTGCGGGCAAGCTGCTTCCACGCATCGAACTGGGTTCTCTCCACAGGGTTCAATGGCGCCAATGTGACCGCTAATCGGACGGATGGCGGTGCGATGGCTGCCCACAACAATAGCTCGCCGATGTTCTTTCGCCGGATCCCACGCACCGGGTAGAGGATATAAGGGCTGTCGCGGGATACCCCGAAACGCTCCAGGAGACGCTGGCGGGCCGCATCCCGGTCGCTCCGACTATGCAGCTCAATCACCGGATTCGGTAACCAGTGCAGACGCGCGCCCGCGACGCCCGAGGCGTGCAGGATCGCGCGATCTCGGCCGTTCAAAACCGCGTAATGGATCGCCGATCCCTGCGGATACAGCCAGTCGCTGAGCGTCCCGCCGAGATCCACGGCGGCCGCCCGGATCGCGCGGTAATTGGCGGGGCGATAGTCTTCCGCGAAATCGTGTATCTGTAACAACAGCGGCCAGCCGCCGGCGGCCAGACGGGCCAACATGCCCGGTACCGCGGGGTTCTTGCCCAATGCGTGATTGTGAAAATGCACGACCGTGTTGTCCGGCCCGAAACCGAGCTGCTGGAACTTGGTCTCCAGCGTGCGCGCCAGGGTGGTATCTTGCGATGCCGAACACGCGTTGTAGTCCAGAGCGGCGGTCTCGTGAATCGTCAGCCGAATACCAGGCAGCCTGGCGGCCAAGCGGTCGGGCCAGCCATCGCGGCGGCCGCCGTGAAATACGGCTACGCGGAGCGCGCCGTCGTCGGTCGCCGTACTGGCCAGACTACGCAAATGGTTCGCGATCACTTGCGTCACGCCACCCCGATTGAGGTGATAATGGACAATAACAACCTGCACTGGTAAGACTCCTCCTTGCCCTTATAGTCCGACGAGACGGTTTGCCAGGAACATAGCGCGGACCTTCATTCTTGCCACAAACTCATCTCGCCCCTCCGCACACGCCGCGCCACCAAAGGGCGAGTCGACGCGGTGCTCGATCAAGCAAGGCCCTACGCATGGATACGATAAGATATTGGAGCCCGTTACAAAACGGGCTCGACAGGGCGTTCATCCGCTTTCTCCGCGGATGTTCACCTTTATCGCACTGCCTCGGAAATGGGGGGCATATTCTACCTAGATATCGGGGGTGCTGTTCCGCGTGTGCCCAGGCCGCGGTGCCGCGCGCAATTGCACTGAAAACGCCAGGCAATCGCTTGCGATTAACGTCTGGGGCCGGGCAAGACTGCCCCAGTTTCGCTGAACCGATCAATGCACGAGATCGCCGCGCGCGTGCCCATGATCCTAGCAGTCGCACCGACCGACAGCGGCTTCTCGAGCAGCATGATCGGTGTACCGTGCAGTCTTTCCGTCGCCGCTGCAGCCGGCCTGTCGCGTGTCCCGATTTGGCTGTTTTTGGGCCCGGACGGCAATAACTCTGGTCATTGCTGTTGCGTCCGCGTATACTGGTGTGTGAAAGGCATCCGACACCTTCGCCCGCCTGTTACTTGGCGCCGGACGCGTTGAGTCATTCCGTATAGACTGCGTCGCCATGGTTCCCATGGATTGCGAGGTGTCAAGGATTGTATGCCGTTATTGAGGTGCGAATCATCGGGGTTATCGATGTACGAGACGATTACTAGCGAAGAAGACCAACAGTCAAACGATGCGTCGGAATCGACCACCGTGGCCACCGACTTGACGCCCGAGGTCGATCCAATGGAAGCAACGAGCAGTGTCTCCTCGGCATGGGATGAAGACCGCGCCACGGTCGACGCGGAGGACATTACGTGGCCGGACGATCCGTTGCGTCTCTATCTGAACCAGATCGGTCGCATTCCGTTGCTGACGCACAAACAAGAGGTTACGCTGGCGCGGCGAGTCGAGTTATCCCGACGGCGGTTCCGGCGTGAGTTATTACAAGTCGCATTTGTGGCGCGGTCCGCCTTTTCGACGTTGCAACAAGTGTACGATCACGAGCTTCCCTTTGATCGGACGATCCAGGTATCGGTGAGCGACCACCTGGAAAAACACCAGATCATGGGTCGGTTTCCCCATAATCTGCGTACCCTCAAGGTACTGTTATTGCGTAACGGCGAGGATTATCGGGTCGCCACGTCGCGTAGTGCGTCGAAAAAAAAGCGGCGCGATGCATGGCATGACCTGCTTGCGCGGCGTCGCCGCGTGGCGCGGCTGATCGAAGAACTCGGGCTTCGAGTCGAGCATTTTGAACAGATGTTCCAACGAGTCGAGCGGGCGGCGCTGCGCGTCGCGGAACTTGACGAGTTCCTTGCCGATGAGTCCAACGGCTCGCGTCAGGAGCTGGATCGGTGGCGGCGTGAAATGCGCCGGCTGTTGCGTATGACTGAACATACGCCCAGCGGGCTCCAGAAACGTCTGGAGCGGTTACGGTCCGAGTTGCGCCAGTATCAGGACGCCAAGAAGGGCCTGTCGGAAGGCAACTTGCGACTCGTCGTTTCCATCGTCAAGAAATACCGGAATCGGGGTGTCAGCTTCTTGGACTTGATTCAAGAGGGCAACGCCGGCTTGATGCGTGCCGTGGAGAAGTTCGAGTACCGCCGTGGCTTCAAGTTCAGCACTTATGCGACGTGGTGGATTCGGCAGGCCGTGACGCGGGCGGTGGCGGACCAGAGCCGTACGATTCGCGTCCCTGTGCACATGGCACCGGTGATCGCGCGGGTTAAGCAAGCATACGGCAAACTGTATCACGAGCTGGGCCGCGAACCGTCGGTCGAAGAGACCGCGAAGGCGACCGGGTTGCCGGTCGAGGAAGCACGCCAGATCCTCAGGATTCGTCAACTTCCCGCCAGTCTTGACCAGACGGTCGGCCGTGGCGAGGACAGTAAATTTGCCGATCTGCTGTCGGCGGAGAACTCGGAAGAACCGGCCGACGGCGCTGGCCAGCAGATGTTGGCCGGGCGAATTCGCAGTCTGTTGCAGACACTTGGATACCGTGAGCGCGAGATCATTAATCTCCGCTACGGGCTTGGCGATGGCTACAACTATACCCTGGAAGAAGTCGCGTCGATTTTCAAGGTGACGCGGGAACGAATCCGCCAGATTGAGGATCGCGCGCTGCGCAAACTGCAAGAGCCGAGCCGCAGCGCGGAGTTGGTTGGCTTCCTGGATTAGTGGTCATGCGCTGACTCGTGCAGACGCATATGGAGCCGGTGGGATGCAAAATTCGCGCGGCTGCCCGTGGTTCGTCAAGCTCATGCTGCTCGCGTGGCTTGGGCTGTGCGGATGTTCGAACCACGATTCGGCAACGGCGCCATCCGACGACGAGCGAATCAGTCCGCCAAAGCAGATGTTGCCGATGACGATCAAGCTCACAAGTCGCGATTTCGAGCCTGGCGCCGCGATTCCCCGCGAATGCACGGGTGAGGGGGAAGACCGCTCGCCCCAAATCTCGTGGGCACATGTGCCTGCCGACACGCGCGAACTGGCCTTGATTTGCGATGATCCCGATGCACCGGCGGCCGAACCGTGGGTGCATTGGGTCATTTATGGCGTGGCGCCGACACGAACTTCCCTGCCCGCCGGACTGCCAAAATCGGCGATCATCCAACAGCCGGTCCAAGCCAAACAAGGAAGGAACTCGTGGCCGACCGGACAGACCGTCGGCTATCGCGGCCCGCTGCCCCCGCCCGGACATGGTGTTCATCACTATCACTTCACGCTCTACGCCCTGGATCAGGAACTGTCGCTCGACGCAGGTGCCACGAAAAACGCGTTGCGCAAGGCCATGCAAGGCCATATCCTGGCCACCGGTGAACTTATCGGAACCTATCAGCGCTGATTCGTTGTCCAGAAAACGCCTGCTTGGACCGCATCGGGTTCTGGCGCGAGCTACACTTGGACTGGCCACTCGGCCCGCATCCAGGTGGTGCCACGCGCCGCCGAGGACAACCTATACCGCTTGTGCGGGAATGACCGGTGCGGCATGAGCGCCAGTTTTCACAGCGCTCGTTGCCTCGTCACCGGCGCCGGGCGAGTTCCACGAAAATGCCCGATCGACCAGATGTCTAACGTGCATCTGGTCCCGTCGCCGGAACGCTTAGTCCAAGTGTGCCTTGAAGTTAGGAAAATGTCATTGGCCAGGGATAGACCCCGAACCGCCCAGCGGCAATAAAATAGCAATCCAGATGAACGGCCAGTTTGGATCGAACGTAACAACTGGCAGGATAAGAGGTGGCTCAAATGAAACGTAATGACGCGATACAGAGAATCCGGCAGGTATTAATAAATCGCCGCAATGCGCTGCGCAAATCGGTGACGGGCCAGCTGGACTTGCCGAAACGTGATGAAACGAAGACGGTGGGTGACGAGATTGACGCGGCGGTCGAGTCGGTCCAGGACGAGCTTTTGTCGCAGCTTGCCGCTGCCGAGAGCCGCGAGCTGCAGCGTATCAACATCGCCTTGGAACGAATTACGGATGGTAGTTACGGCGTTTGTGAATGCTGTCAGAAGAACATTCCTTTGGCCCGCCTGCAGGCGGTGCCCTACGCGACGCTATGCATCAAGTGCCAGCGTGAAATGGAGCTGGAGGGACGGGGTACGGACGGTTCCATGTTTACCAAGTCGCGCGGCTTTGACGATCTTGGCATGGATGTAGCCAACGACGTGTTGTCGTAACTGGCGGGATTGCTGCCCGTGGCGCGGGATGCCATTTCGTGCGTAATCGAGGGGGGCACTTTTCTCACGGCGACCGTCAGGGGGCCGCCGTGAAATTTTGCGCTGCCAGTTGCTTGATCGCTTTCAAGTCCAGCTTGCCGGTGCCGAGCACCGGGATCTGCTCCACTTCCAGAAAACTGTCGGGTGCCGGAATGTAGATGTTGGGCAACCCTATTTGGGCGAGCTCCTGGCAGAGTGTTTTCGGGGTTTGATCGAGTCGTGTGTGCAGAACGATCAGCCGTTCACCTTTGCGCGGGTCGGGCACGGCGGTCACGGCCGCCTTTAATTCGCCCGACTCCTCGCTACCGAGCAGGCGATTCAACGCCTCTTCGATCTGGATGTGTGGGACCATTTCGCCGCCGATCTTGGAGAACCGGCTCTCCCGACCGGTGATCTTGATAAACCCGTCGTCATCGATTTCCGCAATATCGCCGGTGACATACCAGCCGTCCTTGAGGACCTCAGCCGTTAGATCCTGGCGGCCGAGATATCCCTTCATGATGTTCGGGCCCTTGATCAGCAGCATTCCCGATTGATTAACATCTAAATCGGCGCCGGTGTCCAGGTCGACGACCTTCGCCGCGACGCCCGGGATCGGTCGTCCGACCGTTCCCTCCTTGGTGTCGATTTGGTCATCCGACAGGCTGCGCGTTGGCGGGACGTTGACGGACGCGAGCGGCGCTGTTTCGGTGCATCCGTAGCCTTCGACGGGACGGACGCCGAATTTCGCTTCAAAGGCATCCGCGACGGCGCGCGGCAGCTTCTCGGCGCCGGTGACGACCACGTCGACGGTCGCGAAGTCCGACGCCTCGCAACGACGCGTGAAAGACCGAAGAAATGTCGGTGTGGCCAGCAGAATCGTACCCCCATGTTCGCGGCACAGTTTTCCGACCTGGCGCGCATCGAGTGGATTGAAGTGATAGGCGCCCTTGACGACGATTGCGAGGACGGTCCAGAGCGTGATGGTATAACCAAATGAATGGAAGAACGGTAGAATTCCAATGAGTACGTCGTCCGGTGAGATCCGAATCAGCTGTTCCACCGCCTCGACGTTCGAAGTGACGTTGCCGTAAGTCAGCATGACTCCCTTGGGCTCGCCGGTCGAGCCGGACGTAAAAATGACGGTCAGGACGTCACCTGCTTTTTTCGAGTCCAGGCCGAGCATATGGCGGACGACCGCCGTCGGTAACACGTAAGTTGCCAAAACAGCTTGGATTTTATCGGTGATTCGGATCTTCACGAGAAGATCTTCGAGCAAGACGATTTCGGCGTCCAGCTGGCAATCGAGGCGTTCGAGAACACGGCGGCTGGTGAGCACGCGACGGATTTTCGCCTGCTTCAAACACGCGGCCATGACGGAATCGGAAACGGTGTAGTTCAAGTTCACTGCCACGCGACCGTCCAGTGCCAACGCGGCGTTGACCACCGCGGCCGGCGCCGAAGGGGGCAGCAGGACGCCGACCATCTGTTCATCGTCTTGCAACACCTCGCGGCGCAAGAGCCGGCGCAGAATCAAGGTGCGTAGCAAGACCGCGCCGCCGGTCATGTGCGTCCCCATGGAATCGACAACCTTGACTTGCCGCAGCTGTTTCTTGCAGCTTTGAAGGAATCTCACGGTGATCGGTGGTTGTGCTTCGGTTCGCTGTTGCACGGCAAATGCTCCCAGGTCCTGAACTGCCCGCCGTGCCTGATGTACCGTCCGCGGGCCGGGCACCGGTGGGCCAAAATAGATGGAAACGGGGTAGGGCCAGCGGCGAGGGCGTTTCCAAAAAAACCGTCCGCCGTGGAAGCTGAAAATACTGCCCCACAATTCATCAAGATAGACCGGTACAATGGTTGCGTCGGTCCCTTCCAACACTTGCATCAACCGCGGGCGAAACGGCTGCAAGAGCCCCGTGCGGGTCATCCCGCCTTCCGGAAAAATCCCCACCAGCTCGCCCTGCCGTAACGCCTGGCGGGCGGCGTCCAACGCCACACGTAGCTTGGCCGGCTGCGTGTCCAGCCAGATAACTCCCGCCGCCTTCGCCACCCAACGCACGACACGGCTACGGAAACTGCCGACAAATGCTACAATCCGCACCGGCCGAGAACTGGTTAATAACAGCAAGACACCATCGAGCCACGAGACATGGTTGGATACCAACAGTACCCCGCCACGTTCCGGAAGATTCTCGCGCCCCACGACACGGATTCGGTACACCGTGTGACTGGCGAGCCACACCAGGAATCGAATCGACGCCTGTGGGATCAGAAAAACGATATACAGAAATACGGGCAACGTGAAAACACCGGCGACCAGGAATATCTGCCGTGCCGTGAGCAGCGGCAGATCGCTCGCCTGGTCAAAAACGGATTTCGCAAGCTCTTTTTCCCGTAAATCGTCAAACAACGCGTAATAGTCGTATTTGTCAAGAAAATCCCCGCGTCGCTTTCGATACTCGAGCTCGACCCACAGAAGCTCCGCGATGGCAACCTGTCGATATGCCGTGGGACGCGCCGGCAAACAGCTCGTTATCCGAATGGGACGGCCGCTTTCCAACGCCTTTCGAGAGTCCTCCACCATCGAGCCGAGCGCTGTGCGCTGTTGTGCGGTCAATGTTGCCCGATCGTGCTGAAGTTCCACAATGTTGGTCAAGGAGCCCGGATACACCGGGTAGCGCAGCAGGCCGAACAATAAGGCGGCGATCAGAACGCCACCAAAGACGAGGAAGTTAGTCGCCGCGAGCACCGCGCCCCGATTTCGAGGTGGACTGCGATGCTGCATGAAGGACTCCAAGGGTACCGAAAACAGTCCCGCACTGGCACCCAGAGCGAACAGCAGGGAACATGCCCAGATAAGCCCCATCGAGAGGCCCGCCGCCGGCTCGATAATCCCGCCCGTTGTCGTAAAGAGCAGGATCGAGCACGTTGCCACGCCGAACGCGCCGAGCGGCAGGATGCCCAATTCTATATGATCGCCCGACCAAAGCCCCGCCAGCACGTTGCCAATGCCGACCCCAACGATCAAGGAGACGAGCAAAGGAACCTTGTCCGTCTCATTGAGAGCCCCTCCTTCAAACGCGAATTGGTCTATGTTCATCTGCGCTAACGCACCCACGGCCCAGAAGAATACACACCCTAACGCCACACGCAGCAGGGGCGTGTTCGATGCGAGTATCCGCAAGTCACGCCACGTCTGACCCACCATGTCCCACGGAAAACGACGCCCCCGATTCGCGATCGGAAGCCGGCGAATCCACAGGCTGCTCGCCAGCCCCAAAGCCGCGACCGTCCATAGCACGATGGCGGAAAGCCACCATCGCGGTTGTCCACGAAAACCCGTCGCGTCGCTTAACCAGCTGCCAAGCATCATGCCGATCACCGTCGCCGACACGGTCGTCAAACCAAACCAACCGTTTGCCGCGGAGATCTTCTCCGGGCGTAGCAACTCGGGAATGCTCCCCCACTTAGCCGGTGCGAAGAGCGCACTCTGTGAGCCCATCATCGCGACCATCGCGAATAACAGGACCAGATTCACCGTCGGATGCACCGGGATCGCAATCGCTAGGACCCCAAGTCCCATGATGACCAATTCGGCAATCTTGCAGCCCACGATCACGTTGCGTTTGCTGAATCGGTCCGCCAAATACCCGGCCGGCGCCGCCAGAAGCAAGTAGGGCAGGACAAAGCACGCCGTACCGGCCATCAAGACACTGCTGACGTTCGCCGGGGCGACATAGTCCTTGCCAATCCCCACCGCGAGCCAGCGAAACGTGTTGTCGTTGATGGCGGTCAGCAGCTGCGTACCTAACAGACCCCAGAAACTGGCTGTGCGCAGATTGCGGTCGCGCGTATCACCCGTTTCATTTACGGCGTGCACCGCGTCGGAGTTGTCAAATTCCAAACTCATGCTTTTCCTGGCCCGACCCGCAAAGATTCACCCGGCAGCCTTGGCCGGCGGTCGCTTCGGCTCATAACGCAAGCTCCCGCAACGGTGCGACACCTGGCTTTTCTCGTATTGCCTGGCTGTGTGGCTTCGCGGTACAGTTTTGCCGTAACTTGAGCCGTTCGTCAACTGAGGATCCGCGAATGAACCGATTAAGCAACTTCCTGATGGGCCTGCTGGTGGGGGCCGCGCTGATGTTCATGGCCTTGAAGTTCCACGTCATTCGGGGGGCCGACGGCTGGCACCTGATCCCCAAGACCACCAGCCAAATAGGCGATATTTACGTGGATATTCGCGATTTTGATGCCCAGAAATGGGCCCGACATAAGCTCCTGGCCGTCGATATCGCGCATGCCCAAAAGCAGTACTTGATCGGCGATTCCGTGGGCGACGACATGCGCCGCCGGTTCCAAGATACCCTGCGAAATCTCTCCTCCGACGCCGCGACTCCATGAGCGACGCGGCGATCTCCTACCCAGGTTTGGGTAGCACAAGACTGTAGAGAATCATCACGGCAGCACCGGAAACCATGGCCCAACCAAGCCACTTGGGTGGCTTGACAACCCGTTTTGCCGGCGGTGGATCCGTTACGAGAGACGGCACAAATGTCGTGGCAACTGTCTGCTGGGTCTTAATCCGCTTGGCAATAAATGCGGTCGCTTCCTTGTTCAATACGAATGACTCGACTCTTCGGAATTGAATGCCGAGCGCCAACACGACCAGGCCGATCGTCAGATAGTGGTTGCGGTTCAGTTCCATTGGTGGGGGACTCCTGTCCGAGTGTCACGGCATGCGACACGATCCAGCGTGCCTATCATTCATCGTACGTGTACCCGGGAATGCTCCACCGTCTTGTGGCGAGCGCCATTGATGCGGCTGGCGCGGGTTGGTGCCGTTTTGTCGCCTATGCCGCCGTTGCACAATATTCCATGTGGTGGCAAGCATCAACGTTGCTCGGGCGGTGGATCACCGGTGGCCGGTGCCACGTTCGTCTGGCCGCTGACCTATGATTGTGTAGGCGGCGGATGACCGCACCGCGCGCGACGCCGTAAGTCGCTGATTTCGACAGGAAATAACTCAACATGACCCATCCAGCAAATCACCGAACCACGCTGCTCCCTTGCTCGGTAGGCCCACTTAGTGGCCCCGATGAAAGCGTTTCACGTGTCGAAACCAAACCACGACACTACCCAAATCAACCACCGAAGCCTCCGTTTAACGTCGGGAAACACGCATCGGAGGATACGTCGGCCGGGCAAAACGTCCCCGGCGATGGCGGCGCGTGCCGTGGGCGTCCGATCCGCAATTGGCCGGCCCCTTTGCGCCGCATCGGGGGCTGGACACTACTTGCCGTCGGTATCGTCGCGTTCGCCCATGGCGTTTCGGCCGAGCGACCTGGGGCCACCTCGGGACATCGGGATTGGCGTGATCGCACGAACGTACCGTTTTCATCCGATGAGCCGAAATCCGTCGCGGCGGATCGAATTCGAGAGGGTACGATCCTGGAAAACAAACTCGGGACATTCAAATCCACGGGGGGCCGCATCGCGTTCTATCCGTCTGATTCCGAAACACCAATACACGCCTTGGAAAACCTCGCGTTGGAACGAGTTTGGCGATTACAGGAGTTAAGCCAGGGCCGACAATGGAGCGTCAGTGGTGTTGTAACCGAGTATCGTGATGGCAACTACTTATTGATCACGCGCGCCGTCCTCAAGGCGGCCGCGCATTAACCCACATAGGTGGTTCTTGACAGCCTGCGCCGTACCAGAATATCATACATCCTTTGTTCCGCCCCGTGGTGGCGAGTGCGGTCGTCCATGAGGTTCGGCATGGAATAAACCACGAACCACGTTTTACTTCATTTGGAGAGTTCGATATCAGAACCGCCGGCATGTATGCGGTGTTCAACGCGCGGCCCAAAATGCGGCCTTGCCGCGTGCGGGGCAACGACCAGGTGGCGGACTTGTGCAGTGAACGTATCGCGCCCGATGCGCGGTGAAACGTGATTGTGGAGATAGCGAATGCCTGTCCATCGGCGCATTGAAGTGACGATTATTGGTAAAGTAACCGTTGTTCGTTTCGTGGACCGTAAGATTCTGGATGCCGCGAGCATCCAGGAGTTGGGTGACGAACTTTTCGAGCTCGTGGCGCAAGATGAGCATCAGTGTTTGCTGCTGAATTTCTCGCAAGTTGAGTTTTTGTCGAGTTCGGCCCTAAATAAGTTAATCGTCTTGGAAAAGAAGATTCGGCAGCGGCGTGGACAACTGAAACTCTGTTGCCTGCGGCAGGAGATCACGGAGGTCTTTGCCATCACGAACCTCGACCGCGTCTTCGATATTCGTGAGGTGGAGGCCGATGCCTTGAAGTCGTTTTAACCCGTATCGGCAACCGTTCGGCACTGTATATGAATGCCCGGCTAGGGCGTCTCGTCATGGATCATATGTAATTGAGATAGCCATTCATGGGTGACCAGCACGCAACGTGGTCGGATTCCATCAGCATCGCGAGCGATACTGACAGCGCGTGCCGGATAATGGACCGATTACTCGACCAGATGAAGCTTCAGGAATGGGAAGATCACGATGTCTTTGCCGTTCATTTGGCGGTCGAGGAGGCACTGGTCAACGCGATCAAGCATGGCAATCAGAAAGATGCCAGCAAAGCGGTGCACGTCTCATTGAGTGTTTCCCGAGACCTTGTCGAGATTTCGATCAGGGACGAAGGGGGCGGCTTTGATCCGGAGGACGTACCCGACCCAACGGACGAGGATAATCTGGAATTGCCATCAGGGCGCGGCTTGATGTTGATGCGCACCTATATGTCTTCGGTGCGATTCAATGATTCTGGCAATCAAGTCGTCATGACAAAACGACGATCCGCGCCACGTGTCGACGATGAAGACGATGATGCCGCCTGATGTCGCGCGAAGACGAATCAGGAGTTCACGCCGCGGCGTGCTTTGTCCGCCTGAGGACTTGGGAGGGCGCGAGACCGTTTGGGCAACGTGCCCGATCATCTAGAGCGTGGCTTGCATTTTGGCTACCACGATCGTTACATCGTCCTTGAGGGCCTCGCAGCCGCTGAATTGATCGACTTCGTCACGCAATAGTTGGATCAACCCGCCGGTGGAACGGTCGTGGTGCGCACGCACCAGATCGATAACGCGTGGGGTGCCAAGTAGTTCGCCCGCAGGTGCGCGTGTCTCCAATAGGCCGTCCGTCAAGAGCAGGACGGTATCTCCTGGGGCGAGCTTGATCGTCCGGCTTTCCGGATAGAGAGTGTCCGGGACGATCCCGAGTGGCAAACCACCGTTACCAAGTGTTGCCGTGACGGCACCGGAAACGCCAATGATATAGCCTTCCGGATGACCGGCATTGACGTACGTCAGTGTGCGGGTCGCCGGATCGAGTCGACAAACCAAGAGCGTAATGAACTGATCCTCTTCCATTTGCTGGCAGAGCATCTTATTGGTCTGGTTCAGCATTTGTGTCAGCGGCAATTCCAATCCCGCGAACGAACGGATGTAGGCGCTGGCAGTTGCCATCAGCAAGGCTGGGCCAACGCCGTGGCCGCGCACGTCGGCAATAACGAGCCCCAACGTTCCATCAGGAAAAGTCAGAAAATCGAAATAATCACCTGCGGCATACTCGGCGGCAAAACAGACGCCCGCAATGTCCCAACCAGGCACTCGGGGAGCGGACTGTGGCAACAATCGCTGTTGAATTCGGTGCGCCGCCAGAAGCTGAACTTGATTCTCCTGCACCTGTTGCTCGGCGTCACGCAGACGCGTGACGTCCAGGTGCGAACCGACCATGCGATATGCGTGGCCCCGGTCGTCAAAAACGGCGACGCCGCGCGCCAGAATCCTGAGATAGGAGCCATCTTTGTGTCGCAGACGATGTTCCAGCTCGTAGCTGTCTGACCGGCCTTGCAGATAGTCGCGAATCGTCTCGAAAGCTCGTTGCCGATCGTCGGGGTGGAGCCGCGTTTCCCATTCGGTGAAGTCGTCGGATATCTCGTCTGAACGATAGCCGAGCATGCCCTTCCACTGGGGTGAAAAATAGACCTGATTTGAGCGCAGGTCCCAGTCCCAGATGCCCGCATCCGTGCCCCGAACCGCTAACTCGAATCGCTCTTCACCCTTGCGTTGCGCCAATTCCGCACGTTTGCGTTTTACGAGCCCCGCCAGCAAGTCAGCCATCGCGGACAAAAAGTCCGTCTGCTCCGAGCCACGTTGGTGGTTGGCGGGAGGGCAAACATGCAGGACTCCCAGCAATTGACCGTCGGTCAACATGGGGACCAAGTAGTGTCCGCGCGCCGACATGTTCGATTCCGTCAGCACACGTGGGTCATCGATATTGGCCGCGAAAATCACCTCCGGCTCACACGGTTCTGTTCCGTGCAGCCAGTGCCGTACGGCAACCCGCCGGTAGCGTAACGCGAGTTCGTCGGGTAGTCCCTGGTGATTACTCAGGACGAGTGTTTCGGGGTCCTCGTCATCGACGAGGAAAACGGCACTCGCGGCCTCCGGTCCCAGCCACGGCACCGCGCGCAGTAGTTTGAGCGATTCATCCAGCAGGGTCGTGAGCGGAAGTGCGGCCATCGACAACCGCAGGATATCGGCCGTGGCGTGTTGGATTTCTAGATTGCCCGCCAATTGTCGCATCAATTGCCGATGCTCGGTGACGTCACGAATGCTGCTGAAGACCATTAAGCCACGAAGTGTCTCGACCGGCGCCAGGCTGATTTCCACGGGGAACTCACTGCCGTCCTTGCGCCGCGCGGAAAATCGTCGGTTAGCGCCCATCGGTCGCACGCTCGGATGGTCGCGATATCGCGCAACATGCGCCGTATGCGGGCATCGGAATTGCTCGGGGACCAAAACCTCGATCGGCTGATCGATCAGTTCTTCACTCGTGTATCCAAACATTTCCTCGGCACGCGTATTGACTAGCTTAATGCGGCCACTGCGATCAACGACGACCGTTCCATCGGGCGCGGATTGAAACAACTGATGGAAAAGGTGCTCCGCGTGCTTACGCTCCGTAACGTCCACGATCGACGCAACAGTGAAAGTCTTCGTTTCAGCGTGCAACGTGCTGATACCCATTTCAATGGGAAACTCGCCGCCGTTCTTCCGCACTGCCCGGTGTTCGCGGAGGCCTTGCATCAGCGCGGTTGGCGAGCTCCTGACGTCAGACGACCCGTCACGTACATGCGCGTCATGGACACCCGCAGGAATGAATACTCCCAACGGTTGACCCACTAATTCCTCGACACTGTATTGAAACAGTTTCTCCGCGAGCGCATTCGCGGTTGCGATACGCCCGTCTTCGTCCACCACCAGCATCGCCCAGGGAGCCACCGAAAAAAGCCTCTCGATTTGTTGCCTGAATTCAGCCATTCGCGTCGCTTCCAATTAGAGACCTTATGGGCGGAAATTTGATGATCTTGAGTCAAGTTTTTGAGTCGGGTCTGGTGGGTCACGTTGTAACGAGTTGGGAGTTAGA
>CAZSOG010000013.1:0-15388 GCA_964607555.1 uncultured Pirellulaceae bacterium
GGCTGGACCCATTCAGTCTGGCTCCCTCCCGTCGGCCAACCATGGATGGCTGGGGGCTACTTCCCCCGCGCCCAGTTCAAGGAGGTGTTGTTGCAGTTGGCCGACGTTTGGAAAACACGCCGCCCGGATGTCGAACGGCAATCCACGCGCGTCGCCGCCGCGGTCCAAAAGGCCAGTGTCACGGCGGACGATGACGCCGGCACGCGGCCGCTGAACCAGCGGTTGATAGATCAAGCCGTGGCCGAGACGCGACAATCGTTCGATGCCGAGCACGGCGGGTTCGGTGGTGCGCCGAAGTTCCCCCCGCACGACCGGTTGCTGCTGTTGGCCCACGAGTACCGGCGCGCACACGACACAACACAGTTGAAGATGCTGACAACCACGCTCAATGCGATGGCTCGAGGCGGAATTCACGACCAACTTGGTGGCGGCTTTCATCGCTATTCGACGGATGAACGATGGCTACTTCCCCATTTTGAGAAAATGCTCTACGACAACGCGCAGTTGCTCAGGGAGTACGTGGAAGGCTATTCGCTTACCGGAGACGAAGCCTATCGCGATATCGTTCGCGACATCGCGGCGTGGCTCGATCGTGAGATGACGGACGCTGGGGGCGCGTTTTACTCCGCGATCGATGCGGAAAGCGATGGGGAAGAGGGCAAATTCTATGTCTGGACATACAACGAAATCATGAAAACGCTGGGCCGGCGGCAGGGAAGTTTGTTTTGTGCCGTCTACGGTCTGGAGCCGAACGGGAACTACGTCGAGCAAGCCACCGGCCGGCGCCCGGGCACGAACGTGCTTTACCTGCCGAAACCATGGGATCAGGTCGCGCGCGAAAATGACGTCGATCTGGCCAAGCTAAAGTCCGACCTGGGCAGCATGCGGGAGAAGCTTCTCGCCGTCCGCGCGCGGCGCGTTCGACCGCGTCGCGATGACATGATCCTCGCGGGGTGGAACGGGTTGATGATCGGCAGCCTTGCCTACGCCGGCCGACAAATGCAGGAACCGCGCTATACGAACGCGGCCAGAAAGGCAGCGCGGTTTGTCCTCGCCAAGATGACACACAATGGTCACCTGTTGCGGACTTATCGAGCCGGACAGGCGCGGCTTCCAGCCTACCTCAATGACTACGCGTTCTTCATCGCCGGCCTGCTGGATCTCTACCAGGCCACCGGCGCGCGGGAATGGCTCGCGCACGCGCGGCAATTGGCGGACGTGATGCTCGATGATTTTCAGGACACGAACCGTGGTGGGTTCTTCTTCACGACCGCGCGTCACGACGCCCTCCTCGTACGATCCAAGAACCTCTTGGGTGGCGGGAATATTCCCTCGGGCAACGCGGTGGCGGCCGAGGTGCTCGTTCGATTGGGGCGTATCAGCGAGCAGGCGAACTACAGACAGGCAGCGGAACGTACGCTCAACGCCTTCTCCGGTCTCATGTGGCGGCAGCCCGCGGCGACGGAAAGCCTCATCCTCGCGACCGCCATCAGCCTTGAGACCGGTGAAATAAGCGGTCGAAAAGGCTTAGCCCCCACGAATCCGGCCGCGACGACAACGTCACAAACAGCTGCCGCTGGCAGCCGCCACGTCGAGGGCCCCATTACCGCGGAGCTTGTCGCGTCTCAACACATCGTGAAACCCGGACAGGAATTCCAGGTCGCGGTCGTCATCGACATCCAGTCGGGCTGGCATCTTTATGGTGCCAATACGAAAGCCGGATTCGTGATTCCGACCCAAGTCGTCCTCAAACCGAATCCCGCGTTGCGCGGCGCCGATCCGGTCGTGCCAAAAGGTCGACAAACCAGGGATCCGGTCCTTGGCCAGACGATCGAGATCTACGAGGGCCGGATCAAGTTTCGCATGCCCGTCACGTTGGCGGATGACGCGGCTGCTGGTCCGTTGACGCTGGAGATCGAACTCCGCACGCAAGCGTGCGATGACCAACGATGCCTTCTGCCGACACGCATCAGGCTGCAGTCTCCTATCGTGGTGCGGGCGGCACGGTAGTGTCGAGTCGAGTGCTGTCACGAGCGAAACTCCGTGGTGTCATAATAATGGCACTTCATCCGATCCGATCGACGCGTCCCGTTCGTTCGACACGGGTGCTGCGTTTCTCCGAAACGTGCCGAGGCCCGTCGTGCGTCGTGTGTTGGCAGTGGCAGGGGTTGAGTCGTGGGAGCTGCGACGGTCCTTTGCGGAGAAAGGACCTACCCGTGCCGCCCACATGGAGAGAACTGCCGCGTTTCTCCGAAACGTGCCGAGGCCCGTCGTGCGCCGTGTGTTGGCAGTGGTAGGGGTTGAGTCGTGGGAGCTGCGACGGTCCTTTGCGGAGAAAGGACCTACCTGTGCCGCCCACATGGAGACAGTTGATAGAGCTTGATCCAATCGCTGTCACAACTTTCAAAAGGAACAGTGGGAACGCAAGACCGGGACGCGCGCCGGTCTCACGACGCCACCCTTCGTGCCGTGCGTTGTCTTGTTTCTCGGAACGCGCGTAAGGATTCGCGCCGGCGCGCGTCATCTATACGGGCGATCGAGACAAGTACGATCGCTTTCCCATGCAGCCGGGACTGCAAAATCAACTCATCAAAACCAGCGTGATCATGGAGGATCCATTGCGGCAACGGATGAAGGCGAGTCGAAAACCGGCCATGCCGATGACTTGCCTGTCTTCGATAGCAGCCGCTATTCAGACGCACCGTGCATGGATGGAATCTGCTCGACGGATGGAGCCTGCTCCGAACCCCGTTGATCGGTTCGGCGGGGTTTGTCGTGACCATCTCTTCTGATTGAGGTGCCGCATGACCACCATCCCGCGAGACCTTCCGGGCGCGCCAAGCACGACCTCGAGCCGGGCGAATTATCCGGCTGGCGTGCCGGCGACTTTGCAATATCCCGCGCGCGCCGCGTGGGCCTTCTTGAAATGGGCGTCCGACGAGTTTCCCGACCGTGTGGCCTGCCGCTATTTCCGGCAAGCGCTGAGCTACCGCCAGTTGTGGGAACAGGCGTGCCGCGCCGGGGCCCTGTTGCAGGAGATGGGTGTTCGCCCGGGTCAGCGCGTGGGACTGCTCTTGCCCAACGTGCCGGAATACATCATTGCGTTGAATGGCATTTGGCTTGCCGGCGGTGTCGCGGTCGCGATCAGTCCACTGATGGTCGCGGAGGAAGTGGCGAAGCTGGTTGCGGTCACCGATTGCCGCGTGGTGGTAGCGCTCGACATGCTCGCGCCGCGGCTCGACGGAGACTCGCGCCCAGACCACGTTTTATTGGTCACGTTGTGCGACCGCTTGCCCGGTTTGCGGGGGCTCGGCTGCGTTCTGAAGCGACGGCGCGACACGGGCCACTGGTGGCGGCCGGGATCGCCGCGACGGAAATGGTTCCATCTGGAGGTTGCGAAGTGTTCAGCGACGTTGTCCCGAGTGCGCGTTTCGCCAAAAGTCACACCGGCGTACATCCTACCAACGGGCGGGACGACGGGATCACCGAAAGCGGTTGTGCTGAGCCACCACAATCTGGTCGCCAACGCCTGGCAGCAGCTCCATTGGTCGAGACGGCCACGCGGAGAAGATACGTTTCTTGCCGTGCTCCCATTCTTTCACAGTTTCGGGTTGTCGGCTTGCTTGATGACCGGCACCGCCATGGCGGCGACGCTCATTCTACACCATCGGTTTAACGCGCGCATGGTATTACGTTCCATCGCGCGGCAACGGCCCACGGTGTTTCATGTGGTGCCCGCGATGCTCGCGGCGTTGAATGAACGGCTGCGCGACAGGCCGGCGGACCTCCGATCGATCCGTTGGTGCATTTCGGGCGGCGCGCCGTTGCCACGCGATGTGGCTGACGAATTCGCGGAGCATTCGGGTACCGTCGTGGTGGAAGGCTTCGGTTTGTCCGAGGCGAGCCCCATCACGCATGTCGGACCGCTCAACGGCAGCGCGCGTCCCGGCACGATCGGCCTGCCGTTACCGGACACCGAAGTGCGGATTGTCGATGCCGCTACCGGTGCGCGCGCGCTGCCAACCGGACAGATTGGTGAAATGATAGTCCGCGGTCCGCAAGTGATGCTCGGCTACTGGAACGCTCCGGAAGAAACCGCGCGTGTCCTGCGCGACGGATGGTTGTACACGGGCGATCTGGCGATGTGCGACGCGGACGGTTTCTTCCGCATCATGGATCGTAAGAAGGACCTCATCATCACCTCCGGATTCAACGTATATCCGGGCGAGGTGGAGGACGTACTGCGGCAACACGCCGACGTATCCGACGCGGCGGTGATTGGCGTGCCGGACCCGCGCCGCGGCGAAATCGTGAAAGCGCTGCTCGTGATGAACAACGGCGCGCCGCTCGATTCGAGGGACCTGGCGAAGTTCTGCAAGCGGCACCTCGCGGCACACAAACGCCCACGGATCTTCGCGGCGGTCACGGGCGACTTTCCGCGGAATTTCCTCGGCAAAGTGCTGCGCCGCCAATTGCGGGGCCAGCGGACCGGCACGCGACCAGACGATACCGCCGCCACTTTGAAATGTCCTGCGCGAGTTCGACCAGCGGGAGAACGGACTGCGCCAAATCACTATCCAGTCGGACGAACCTAACCGCCTATAGAATACCTCGACTTGAACGACGGTCAACTTGCCGGTCAGCCGGCCAATACATTGGAGTAACATGCTATGAATTCAGAACAAACGAAATGGGAACCATTGGCCATCGTGGCAGCCGCGCGGACTCCGTTCGCAAAGGCATACGGGCCGCTGGCGCGCGTCCCGGCCGACGAGTTGGGGCGCGTGGTCACCGTGGCGGTTTTACAGCGTGCCGGGTTGCGATCGGATCAGGTGGATGAAGTCATTTTCGGCAATGTGTCGGGGCCGGCCGAAGCGTCGAACGTCGCACGCGTGATCGCGTTGCGCGCCGGCGTGCCGATTGAACGCGTGGCGCATACCGTGAACCGCAATTGCGCTTCTGGCATGGAGTCCATTATTTCCGCCTGGCACGTGCTGCGCGACGGACGGGCCGACTTGGTCGTGGCCGGCGGCACGGAGTCGATGTCGAATATTCCATTGTTGTGGGACCGGCGGATGGCGGATTTGCTGGTGCGGTCGAGGCGGGCACGCAACTGGTGGGGGAAACTCAAGGTCTGGTCGCGTCTTCGACCCGGCTATCTGAAACCCATCCCGGCCGTTCAGTTAGGATTGACGGATCCGGTGTGTGGTTTGAGCATGGGCCGCACGGCCGAAGTGCTGGCACGCGAGTTCGCGATCAGCCGCGCAGCGCAGGACCAATTCGCGCTGGAGAGTCATCAAAAGGCGGTTGCCACGCAAGAGCGA
The DNA here is from genome assembly GCA_964607555.1 of uncultured Pirellulaceae bacterium. GTDB lineage: Bacteria > Planctomycetota > Planctomycetia > Pirellulales > Pirellulaceae > JAJSAJ01. The sequence goes on from CAZSOG010000013.1 coordinate 5,325, forward strand.
TGTTTCTACAGCGGTGAGATCATCGCGGTATCGAGTGGCGCGCCTGGCGCGGACACGCTGGACCGTGACAGTGTCCCACGCTCCGGTCAGTCGCTCGCGCGACTCGGCCGGCTGGAACCGATCTTTGAACCCCGCGACGGAACCGTGACCGCGGGCAACAGTTGTCCGCTGACCGACGGCGCGGCGGCGGTCGTGCTGACCTCCGCCACGCGGGCAAGGCAAATGGATTGTAAGCCGCTCGGCTATGTACGGGCATATGCGTACGCGGGGTGTGATCCGAAACGCATGGGGTTGGGGCCCGTGTTCGCCACCAACAAACTGCTGCGCGCGACGGGGCTGACACTCGCTGATCTCGATCTCGTGGAAATCAACGAGGCCTTCGCGGCACAGGTCCTGGCCTGTCTGAAGGCCATGAATTCGAACCGATTTGCCCAACAGCATCTTGCCCGTGGCATAGCCCTGGGCGAACTCGATCCGGAACGACTCAATATCCACGGCGGCGCCATCGCGTTGGGGCACCCGGTCGGCACGTCCGGCACGCGGCTGGTGTTCACGTTGTTACGCGCGCTGCGCGAAAAAGGGCTCCGCCGTGGCCTGGCCACGTTGTGCGTGGGGGGCGGACAAGGCGCGGCCGTCCTGGTCGACACGGAGCTCGGCACCTGGTCCAACGGCCAATGAGCACGGTGAACAACAGGAGAATCATCATGTCCGATCTTCAGTTCCGAAACTTCCAAGTCCGCCGTGGCGATCACGGTATCGTGACCGTCCGCCTCGACGTCCCCGGTCGACCGGTCAACGTTTTCGACGAAAGCGTGGTCGCCGAGCTGGAATCTCTGGTCGAGTGGCTGGAAAACAGTGCGGATGCGGCCGGGGTCGTGTTTCGCAGCGCGAAGCCGTCCGGTTTCTTGGCCGGGGCCGATGTCAACAAGATCGCGACGTTGTCAGGACCCGACGAGGCCGCCGCGATATCCGCGCGGGGCAAACAACTATTCGATCGGATCGAGCGACTACGGATGCCGACATTCGCGGTGATTCACGGACCGTGCCTGGGCGGTGGACTGGAGTTCGCGCTGGCGTGCCGTTTTCGAATCGCACGCGCCGACGCCGTGACACGACTCGGTCTGCCTGAGGTGCGGCTTGGGCTGCTACCGGGTTGGGGGGGCACGCAGCGGTTGCCCCGACTGGTCGGTATCACGCACGCCTTGCCGATCATTCTAAAAGGCAAGACGTTGTCAGCGGCAGGCGGCGCCGCGATCGGGTTGGTGGACCTGACCTGCTCGCCGGAGCGTTTTGACAAGGAAGTCGATCGGTTTGTCACGCGAACACTCACGGATCCGGGATCCATTCGATCGCGACATCGCGGCCGCGCCACGCTGCGTGGCAGACTGGTTGACAACACCTGGTTGGGACGCTGGCTCGTCCTGCGCGCGGCGCGGCGGCGAATTGGGCGTGGGGCGTGTTTCTATCCGGCCACGATCGCGGTTGTGGAGGCCGTGCGGCGTGGCACGCAACGATCGGCCGCCGCGGGCGCGGCCTACGAAACCGAGGTATTCGGTCATCTGCTGTTCACTCCCACCTGCCGCAATCTATTGCGGATTTTCCGCCAGCGAGAGCACGCCCGTAATGTCGCCACGTGGGTAAAACCGCAGGCCGAGTCGTCTACCCGCGATGGTCGCGCGCCGCGGCGGATTGGCGTTGTCGGCGCCGGCGTCATGGGGACCGGCATCGCCCAGCTGGCGGCGAATCAAGGGTTCGGCGTCGTGCTGAAAGACCTTGATGAACGCACGCTCGCCGCCGGCATGGAGCGCATCCGCGTACTGTTTGACGGCGCCGTTGCCAAGAGACAGCTGTCCGCCGATGAAGCCGCCACTCGGCTACGAGCCATCACTCCGGCAGTAGCATGGGACGCGTTGGCCAACGTCGATCTGGTCGTCGAGGCGGTGGTCGAGCGGGCCGATGTCAAATGCGATATGTTCAAGCAGCTGGACCGGTGTGTCCGAGCGGGGTCCGCGCTGACGACGAACACATCGTCACTTTCGGTCGAGCGGATCGCGGCGGCAACGCGGCACCCACGACGCGTCGCGGGTCTGCACTTTTTCAATCCGGTGCAGCGTATGGAACTAGTGGAAATCGTGTACACGCATGACACATCCGACGAGGTCATTGAAACGCTGGTCCAATGCGTGCGCCGGCTCGGCAAGACGCCAGTGCTCGTCAAGGATAGTCCTGGATTTCTGGTCAACCGCATCTTGTTTCCGTATCTTGCCGAAGCAGCGCGGCTGGTGACGGAAGGCCTCGATGTCAGCACGATTGATGGTGTGATGCGCCGTTTTGGCATGCCGATGGGGCCGCTGGAACTGTTGGATCAGGTGGGCATGGACGTGGCGTTGGATGTCGCCCGGTCCATGGCGCCCGTGCTTTGCGAAGCGCGGCCAACGGTCGAATTGCTACGCGGAATGGTTGATCGTGGCTGGCTTGGCCGGAAAACGGGTCGCGGCTTCTACCGGTACCGTCACGGACGCCGCCGCGAACCGGTGATGGAGCACGCGCGCGTGCGGCAACGCGACGGCAATGCGGCGCGACGGGCACGCGGCAAGCATCGCGGCGCACGCGTCGCGAATTCGACACTTGGCTGGTTTTCCAACGTGCGGCAGCGGCTGGTGTACCAGTTGATCAACGAGTCCGCGCGTTGTTTGGGCGAGGAGATTGTCGCGGAAGCCTGGATGGTCGACCTGGCGATGGTGCTCGGAACCGGCTTCGCGCCATTCCGTGGCGGGCCGTTGCGGCTGGCCGATGAGATTGGAATCGGGCGGCTCGTCTCGGAGCTGCGGCGTCTGTGGCACACGGAGGGTGATCGGTTCATCCCGTGCGCTACGTTGCGCCGCATGAATGAGTCGGGCGATCGTTTCTTCCCGCCCGGTTTCGAACAGGAAGCAAAAAACTCGGGCGGCTTCCGTTCGACCAACGCTGAGAATGAGCCGGGGTAGTGTGTGCGTAGGGCACTTGACACGAGAGGAATGAGCCATGATTCGGAACAACACGGACTCGGATCGAAGTGACGCGTCCACGAAGATCGACGACAGCATGCCGCTCGGGAACGCGGACCGCGCGTCGACGTCGTTCGCCGAGACCGCGCTGCGGCTGAGCGGCAAGAGCGCGGACGAAGCCCATCGTATTGGCGTGGTCGATTCCGCGGACGACCAGGTCGACGCACTGTTCGCGCCACGGTACCAAACGGTCAACAGCCCTTTGCACCGTGCCGTGTGGGGACGGCAGTTGCCGACCGAATTGTTTCGCGGTTCGCCGCCATTGCCCTTGGCCGACGTCGCGCGAGTGATGCGGGAATCGCTTGATGTGGTGCGTCGGCATCGGCGCGCCGGAACGATCCTCGGTGAGGATCGCAAGATACGCGATGACGTATTACGCGAATTGGCCGAAGTCGGTTACTGGGGCTTGCTGATCGAGCGGAAATACGGCGGCGCCGGGGCCCCGTTTTCCGTCTTCGCGCCGTTCTTGACGCGCATGGCCACGTTGGACCCAACGATTGCCGGGCTGGCGTCCGTTCATGGTTGCATTGGGGCCGTCGATCCGGTGCGCACGTTCGGCACGGCCGAACAAAAACGACGGTTTCTGCCCGGATTGGCCAGTGGCGCGCGGCTATCGGGTTTTGCGTTGACCGAACCGGCGGCCGGCTCCGATCTGACCGCGCTGCGAACGACCGCCGTTCGGCAGGGTGACCACTACGTGGTTGATGGCGAAAAGCTCTTCATCACGAACGTCGTGCCGGGCCGGACGGTCGGCCTGGTCTGTTTGGTCGAGGGTCGGCCGGCGGTCCTTGTCGTGGACCTACCCGAGGAAGAGGACGAACATTTTCAGCTCAAGCGTTACGGTCTGTACGCGCTGCGGCACACGCACAACCACGGCCTACGGTTTCGAGGCTTTCGCGTTCCCGTATCGAATTTACTCGAACCCGCGCACGGCGATGGGTTGACGATCGCGTATCACGGCCTGAATCTTGGCCGGGTTTCCCTGTGCGCGAACGCCGCGGGCACGATGCGGATGCTGCTCGCCAACATGATTCCATGGTCCCGCTTTCGCCACACGTATGGCGCGGCGATTGCGAAGCGCGAACTGGTGCGACGCCGGTTGGGGCATCTGTCCGGCTTGATTGTTGCCTGCGATGCACTGGTACAATGGTGCAGCGGCCTGATCGATCAAGGGTACCGTGGCGAGATGGAATGCATTGTCGCGAAGATTTTCGGCAGCGAAGCCCAAAAAGAGGCGGCCATCGAGCTTTTCATGAAGACGCACGGCGGGCGCGCGTTTCTGCACGGCCATCTTTTTGGGGATAACGTCCACGAATATCTCGCCCCTTGCATCTACGAAGGTGAAGGCGAGATGCTCGGGATGGCATTCTTCAAATCGCTGGTCAAGGACCACGGTCAGCAGTTTTTCGAACCGATTGGCAAAACGCTCGAAGCGGCACGCATCCGCAAACCGAATCTCTTGAATCCGACGCATGCGTGGGCTCTTCGAAGGCCGCTTTGGAACTACGCGCGTTGGTACGTCGGCCGGAAGCTGCGGCCGCGACGACGGCCCGTGTGGCCGTCGATGCCCGCCAGTCTCCGCGCGCATGCGGAATTCGCGGCCGGCTTCCTGGGCCGCGCGGCTTTCGAAATCACGGCGACGATGCGCAAACACCAACTCAAACTTGCCGACCGACAGTGCCGCATGTCCGAGCTTTCATTCCGTCTCCAGACGGCGACCGTCATCCTCTGTACCAGCCTGTACGCCGCCCAACACAACGAGCCGGTGATTCGCGATGCCGCGGACTGTCTTTGCCAGCGGTTGACCGCCCGGTTGACGGGAAGCCGACCTGGCGACCGCTATTTGCGCCAAGTCACGCAACTGGGCGCGGCGATTGCCGACGGCGGGTTCACGTCGATTGCCGATCTGCGGCCGGATGACATTTTGATGCCCTACGAAAGTCACTAACACTTGGCGAGCCGCCCGATGTCCACCGAAATCCTGCGCAAGAGTCAGCTTTGTTGCGGACTGAGCACCACGCAGATAAACCGCGTGGCCGAAGCCGTGCATCGCGTCTCCTTCGCCAGTAGTGACGTGGTCTTTCGGCAGGACGAATATGGCGACAGCATGTTCATTGTGACACGCGGTCGAGTGAAGATCGAGGTCACGTTGGGCAATGGTCATACGCGCCTGGTCGACCAGCTGGGAATGGGCGACCATTTTGGCGAGCTGGCGATGCTCACCAGCGGACGACGTGCCACCACCATGACCGCGGTGATGGACTCTGAACTGTTGGAACTGAAACAAGACGCCTTTCAACGCCTCCTGCGCACGGTGCCGGGGCTGGCCGCCAACGTGTGCCGAACGCTTGGCTACCAACTGCGCCGGGAAACTGCCGGCCGCAAGCCGCGCGTCAGACCGCAGGTCATCGGCTTGGTGAACAACTCATGGTTCACGCACGCGTTAACATGGCGAATTGCCGCCGCGCTGGAATCGACTGGCGACCGCATCGAAGTGCTGACCGAGAGTATCCCACGTCACGCAAATGCGATTGGCACGATCGTGGAGCAGATCCCGCCACGTTTGCGTGGGCGCGAAAAAGTCGCCTGGCTGCAATACCGGTTGGCGCGGGTCGCACCGCACCGCGGACACGTCTTGCTGGATATCACGATGCGCGGCGTCGGCGACGATGTTTCGGCCCTGTTGTCACAGTGTGAGCAGATATGGTGGTTGGTCGAACCGCCATCGGTGGCAACCGCGATCGAACGACTTCAGGCGTTGGTGACCGCGGAACCCATGCTCGCGTCGCGCGTTCATGTCGTTTGGATTGTTCGCGATGGCGACCGCTCGATACCGCCCCTACCACGCGGACTGACGATCGCGCGACCTGATTTCAAGGTGGTTCTTGACGACACATTGCGCGTGCCTTCACGCCAACAACGGCGCGGCATTTCGCGACTTGTGCGTCACGTGCACGGGACGCGGATCGGGTTGGCTCTCGGCGGTGGCGGCGCGCGCGGCCTGGCGCACCTGGGCGTGCTTCGCGCGCTGGAGCACGAGGAGATCTACGTGGACCTCATTTCCGGAACAAGCATTGGCGCCCTGATGGCGCTGCCGTATGCCTGCGGCTGGGACTTGGACGACGCGATCGCGGCATTCAAACAGGACCTCACGCCGGGCCGGATGTTCCGCCACGTTCCGCGTGGCAATCATTGGTTCATGCTGTTCAAGTTTCGCATGCGTGGGTGGGAACCCATGCTGCGGCGTCATTTTGGCGATGTCTCGCTTGAGCAACTGCGTATCCCGTTGAGCACGGTCGCGGTCGATCTGGTCAGCGGCCGGCAAGTCATCCGCGACCGGGGCGACGCCGTGAACGCCATCCTCGAAAGCGTCAATTTACCCGGGATCGCGCGGCCGATTCTGCGCGACGGCATGGCGCTGGTCGACGGCGGTATTTTCAATAACGTGCCCGCGGATCTCTTGCCGGACCGGGGCGCGGACCGGGTGGTCGGTATCGACATCGCCACCCAGTTGTCGCCGTGCTTCGCGCACAACACGCCGACCACGATGACCCACCGCATGCGCCGGCCGGGGCTGATGGAGACGATCATGCGGGCCCACGAAGTGCAAGACTACGAGATCACGGCCCTGCGCACCCGTGCGGTCGACCTGATGATCTCGGTCGACACGTCCCGATTCGCGTTCGCCGATTTCAGCAAAGCGACCGAACTGGCCGATGTCGGGCGGCGCGCGGCGGAGCAAGCGATGCCGCAACTGAAGCAACTGCTTGCCACGCAGGAAAAAACGGCGGCCGCCGCCGCGACCCGATTCGTCTGCGTTCCAGCTGACTGAAGGTAGGCAAGTGGCAAGACGATCGGGCCGTGCGTGTCCGGTCCCATCAATGGCCAGTACGCTGAAGAGCACGGATGACGAGATTTCGGATTTCGGTCAGGTCTTCCATCGCGAACCGGATACCTTCACGGCCCGGACCACTATCCTTGACACCGCCGCACGGCATGTTGTCAACCCGCCACGAGGGCAGGTCGCCGATCACCCGCTGTGGGCAGGTCACGAATGCCAGTACGGACCGAACGTCGATGACCAGATGCTTGTTGTTGCTGAAACGCGATGTTCCACCAGCATCTCATGCCAAACGCCGTCTGACGGGGGTACCCGCGACTGCTTGTTGGGCCCAGGCCCCTGGCATACAATGCCAATCCTGGGTGGCGAGCCGCTCTGGTCATCACCACGGCCGAGTGGGTTGAGGCACTCGGCTCGGGCATCAAACGGTCATCGCGCGGTAATGCCAGCGATGGGAAGTAGTGCCAACGCTGCACCGTGCTGAGCGCTATCGAGCCATCGCACGAATATCAGATAGTCGCTATTTCTTGCCGAGCGACGCGCGGACAACTTCCACGCACTGCCCGAAACGTGTTGGAAACGGTGACAACGGCGGAAATGATGTTGTCCGTGTCACGCAGGTGGATGACGTGGAATATGGCGATTATTCGTGCAGCTCAATGCGAAGGACGAGTCCGATGAACAATAGGCAAGCAGTGACCGTCGGGACGAGAGCGACGGCAGCGTTGGCGCTGGCAGTGTGCAGTCTTCTCGGCACCGTGATCGGGAGTGCAGGTGACGGTCCCGATCCTATTTTTGAGAAGCCCGAGCCCGTGACGATGGCGGAACTGGCCGGACGAACCACGCAAGGAGTCTCGGCCTTGGAGGTGAACGACTATGCTCCCGGTCACTACACGGGTGCATTGACCCCCAGTCCACCGCACGCGGACATGAACGCCAGGAAGGCCGTGGTCGTCTTCTGGAAAGACTATCCGCAGCGGTTCATTTTCAGTCACGAGGCCAGTTACTGTCCGCTGCTGGAGTTACCCGGTGGGGCCGCGATGTGCAACCAGTTCTTCGAGGGCAATATGGGCGATGCCGAACTGTTCAACAACATGGGGCGCAAGGAACGGAACAGTTTCGTGGACGTGATTCAAAGCGGGCCGGACCGCGTCTGGGTGCGGTGGAATTATTTCGCGGTCAACAAGAGCGACGACGCGAAACCGCGATTACGCGGGACGGAGGACTACTTCGCCTATCCGAACGGACTGGTCCTGCGCCGGATGACTTACGCCAGTCTCATGCCGAAAGAGACTATCGGTTTCAGCCAGCAACCGGTCGAGCTGTTTGGCGTGGCGCCCGCGGGAAAGCTCATCAAGGACCTGTTCCGGCGCGATGCCGAACGGGGGGACTACCAAACCCTTGCCGTGCTTGACCTGTACAGCGATCGGCGGTACGACATCTACTGGAGCGACAAGGGCAAGGTTCGGCGTCGTGGTGACGACGCGACGCTCGCGGCGATCTCGCAGTCGCCGGGTCGTGCGTTGGTGCTGCCGTTCCGCGACACGCTGCTGTTCGCCGTGCTTGGTGACGCCAGTGGTTTTCGCGCGCGGCGAAGCGTGTTGGTCGATCACTGCACGCCGGGCGCCCAAGGCGGCGTCGGTTGGGGAGCGGGGATCTGGGATCATTGGCCGATCGGCTGGCTGAATTCGCAGACGTCTTTCTGGAAACCAGGTTCGCCGTACGCGTACAGTTTCGGATCCGTCGGGCAGTTCTTTGTTCCGGATGGGAAACGCTATACGTCGTTCCTGCAAGACTACACGGCGTTCAGCAAGGACATGGAGCTCAACCGCTGGACGGCGCGCGGCGTGTTTTATGTGTTGCTCGGTGCCGCCCGCGACTGGGACGAGGTGCGCCGTATTGGTCGAAACTGGCTGGCTAAGGGCAAACAATGTGCAAGGCCCGAAAGTATCGCCGATCTGAAACGAACCAACGCGACCCACCTCAGGCCACGCCGCTAACTGGCAAGAAAGTCGGGGTCAAAACCTTGTTGTTTCTTGTTGCTCGCCGCTCGGTTCGAGTCTGGATTGCTTGGCACGCGCGCCGTCCATTTTGTCTGGACACGCTTGCAATCAGATTGACGCGCGTGTCCAATGGGAGATGTCGGAGCCGGGTGCATGCCCTTTGGGGCCGGAACGGGACGAGCAAGGTCCCAAAGAGAATCGTGCGCGATTCGGCGTTCGAAAAACGCTACCATTCCCCCTTCGGCCCGACTTTCGTACGGGGTAACCGTTCACGGACCAGAAGAAAAAGAAAAAGAACACGAATCGACGCGAATTCTCGCTAATGTCGGAAAACCTCATCTTAAAAAACCTGCGATTGTTCCACAACCTGCCGGATTCATACTGCATGTTGCAGGCTTTCTGGGGCAGTATGATTAGTGTTGATCAGTGAAGATTAGTGTTCCTGCGTAGCAGATATCGTGAACGGCTACCGTACGGGAAAGGAAACGACATGACGGATATAGATGCCATCTCTGCTGAAATCGCGGATTTTTTTGGGCGTGATTCCATGCCCGCCGTGTTTGCCCGAATCGCTTCGTTCGAAGGATATCTCGCGACCACATGGAAGAGGTATCAAGCCATCATGTTAGCGGGTGGAATCGAGCGTTCGGCCAAGGAGCTGATGGGTCTGGCCGTGGCCATCGCCAAGTCGAACGCGTACATGATCGCGCTGCAACGCGTCCAGTTGCGGGCAGCGGGAATCGGGCCCGAGGCAGAGCTGGAGGCCGTCGCGGTCGCGGATTTCTTCGAAGGACTCGACGGGTTCGCTCACGCGCTGCACGTCGACTCGGATATACGACCGCGCAAGATGGAAGCAGGCGACCTATCGCTCATCGATCAGGAAATCGACGTGAACGTCCCGTATGTGGTCGTCTCCGACGATGCCATGGTGAACGGAGTGTACGAGGAGATCAAAGCACGCATGGGCATTCCTTTCATCCCCAATATCTTCAAGGCGTTGGCAAATCAACCGACCATGCTCAAAACGAAATGGGAGAGCTACAAGGCAATCATGGGTCGTGGGCGTCTGCGACCGTTGACCAAGGAGCTGATCGCCGTGGCCGTTTCGGCCGTCAACGGCTGTTTCTACTGAGTGGACGCTCACTCGACTGCCGGTCGGCAGCTCAAATTGTC
>CAZSOG010000014.1:0-15349 GCA_964607555.1 uncultured Pirellulaceae bacterium
GCGCGACGGTGAAGGGAACCGCCGGTGAGATGCGGCAGGCTTTGCGAAACGCCGACTTGCCGAATCTGTTCGTTCCCTCCACAAACAGCTTTTATCGCGTCGACTCGCTGCCGTTACTCGGGACCGGAAAAATCGACCTGAAGCGGGTGCGCGAGTTGGCGAAACATGCCTCCGACGCGGAGTAGCCGGTTCTGCTCCGGAATGGGGAACCGCGATTCCTTGTCACTCTACGGCGCGACCGCGATCGAGGTAGAGTGTGTCAAGCTCGTCGCCGACCGCCAGCCACCATCGCCAACCCCAAACGACGAGCGCGGGCACACCAAAACCCGCTTTCGCACCCCCGGATTTTCGTCCTTGCGTAGGTCGGTTCCTGATGCTAATCTATTAGAAACAACTTTGTTTCTAACTATATTGTATTCTCTCGGGTGGACGAATGCTCCCTTTCAAATCCGGACAGATCGTCTTGGGAAACGACTTTTGCGGGCGGGACGATGAGATACGGCTGCTCAAAGAGTATATCCGTTCGGCGAATCGCGTCTATATTCAAGGAGAACGCCGAGTTGGGAAGAGTTCGCTGGTGTGCGAAGCGGTACGGCGAATGCGGGAGTGGGTGATTATCCACGCGGATCTGCTCGCGGTGAAGACGGTCGGCGACGTCACGAGACGCGTCGTGCATGCACTGATTACCGCGCAAAACAATGAGCAAACCGTTTTCCGGATCATTAAGAGCTTGGCCTCATTGCGGCCAACGTTCAGCGTGGATCCCAATACGAACCAGACAAGTATCAGTTTTGCCAGTCCCAAAGCGGTCGAGGCACCCGACACATTGGAACAGGCCTTGGATTTGACTGCCAGCATCAAGAAGGCTGTTCTGTTTTTTGATGAATTCCAGGATATCCTGCAGTTGGCCGACTGCGCCCAAGTCCTGGCGCGGATGCGTGGCAGGATCCAGCTTCTGCGAGAGGTTCCGGTTGTCTACGCCGGCAGCATTCGGAACAAGATGGACACCATTTTCACCGATCCGGCTGCCCCTTTCTACAAGTCCGCGTTGAGGATCAATGTGGGGCCGATCGACCAGCAGGTGTTCTCCGAGTTCATCCGAAAGCGATTTCGGACTGGTAAACGCGCGCTTCACGACGGCGTCATCTCCGCGATTGTTGAATTGGCACGCGGGAATCCAGGCGACGTGCAGAAGCTCTGCATCGGCCTTTGGGAAGTTAGCAACTCCGGTGAGTTGATCGAACCGCGGCACATCACCATGGCTCTGCAACGAGTTTGGTCACTCGAGGAGCAAGCGTACGAAGACCGCTTGCAGATGATATCACCGCAGCAACTCGCTTGCCTGCGCGCTCTAGCGTCGCAAGGGACGGCGCGGATTGACCGGAAACTCATCGAAGAAACGGGAATTGCTCTCACTCCATCGGTCCGCCGCGCGATGAAGGCCCTCGTGCAAAAACGGCTTGTGATTGAGGAAGCCGCGACATATCGATTCAATGACCCGTTCTTTGCAGCGTGGATCAGGCATAAGGGGATATGAACGTGCGGGAAAAAAAGACGTCTGACTTGGTGGCGCTTTGGGTAGTTGCAATTACCGTAACCGTTCACGGCTTCAGGTTCGTCTTCGATCGTTCGGCGATCATCACGGGGCTGTCCCAGACGGGCAACTTGGTAAACTCCACCGCCCTTTCTTCTGCCTTCCAACCAGACCGGTCCAGCGCGTAGACCTTGCCGGTGATCATTTCGACGTACACCGGGTCCTCGAAGGTTGCTCCGTGGATCGTCAGGTCGACCAGGTCCCACTCCAGTGTGTCGCTCGGCACTTCATCGCTGTACCACACCAGGACGACTGAAGTGCCTTCTTTTTCGAATCCGGCCACGGTTATTGTGCGTGGGCAGTTCGACTCGCAGGCCAACACCCCAAGCGGTTTCACGCCGTCGTCGAAGAAGCTCGCCAGGTGCTGAACACCATGGTACGCGGGCCGCTTGTAGATGAATTGGTGCAACAGGTTCGAGCGGATCAAGCCGAACGACTGCAGCATGTTCGGATACCGCAAGTCGATTATGGTGAAGGCCGACGACGGGATGCCGCGCACCCTGTCGCCCGTCAGACGGCGCAAGAACCACTTCGCTTGACTGTATTCCGTCCACGGATAATGGGACAGGGCATGGGTCCATTCCAGGATCGAAGGGCAGCCATTCTCTCCCTGGTACAGCTTGATTTCAGGTCGGTAGGATTCGACCAGTTGCTTCAACTTGTCGACCGCGCGATAACTTGTATCGGGGTTGCGTGTGTAGGGATGATACGTCACGTAATCGATGCAATCGAGTTTCTGGTGTTCTTTCAGAATCTCCAGAACCCCCTTCGTGAATTCCAAGCTGACTCCTGCTAGTGAAAGACCCATGATCACGGCGTTGGGCTGAACCTTTTTGATCGTCTCCGCGGTTTTCATCAGAAGGGTCGCGTATTCCTCGCAACCGTGGCTGTTGGGTTCGTTCCAGATTTCCCACTGATTGATCGTATCCTGGTATCGGCTCACTGTCGCTTTGACGTACTTCAACCATGCGGCCAACGCTTCTTCGTTGTTCGCCACCGCGGCCACGCCCGCACCGAGATGAAAATCGGATCCGTAGAGCGGGTTTCCGTAACACAAGCACATCCAGGGCTTCACCCCCTGCTTGTCCAGGCCGTAAACACACTCATCCAGCCAGGCAAAATCGTAGACGCCTTTCTGCTTCTCGCACTTGGCCCATCCGCTCTGCAGCCGGGCATGCTTGACGCCCAACTCGCCCACGTAGTCCTTGTAGACGCTGAACCGCGCCTGATCGCGGTCGAGAGTTTCGCATCCCACCGACCACGGTGACGACTTGATGTCTCGCGCGTGGCGGGTGGCGAGCCAGCCAATCTGCTTCAACTCGGGTCCGGAAGCCTTGAATGTCTCCCAAGTAATCGAGCGGTACCTCCGCGCTTGCCCGAGGGCAATGGAATTGGGCAGCAGGCTGACCAGCGGAAAGATGATCGCCAGCGTCAGGTCGACTTGCCAAGTGCCACGTTGCATGGGGAGACTCTCCGAGCGGCGGTTTCGGTCGGCGGCGGATCGCCAGGCGGCGACCAAGCCCAAACATAGCACGCCGCAGCACGGAGCTCAAGTTGCCCGTATCACGCTCGGCGTCTTGCGGGACAATGCCGTGACGGCGGCACTGCCGAGAATCGAAAGCTCAAACGGGGGTCAGATCTATTTTTTCTTTTTTCTGCGACGCGGTTTCGTTCTTTTTGCCAAGCGATCGGTCATCGTCGCTTCGATCGTGGCGATCGTGCGGCGGACGATCGTACGGCGGAGTTTTCGCGACTTGCGCAGCGCCGTATCCACGCGTTTGGTCAAGTTGCCGACGCTCTGGGGGCGTCCCAAGCCAAGCGGCGCGGCCAATTCCCATAACGTGGCCTGAATGTGGCGTTTCGCCAACCAGGCGGCCACCGAGCGCATTTCCGTGTGCCGTCCTCGGGCGCTCAACGCGTCGGGATTCGCGCCGTAGTGTGCCAACACCGCCTCCCACATCAACGTAACATCCATGCCGCGCAGGTTGCGCTCCTGGGGAACGTCCCTTGGCGTTTCCCGGCCGGGCAACAGATTACGCAAGCGATCCGCGAATGCCTGGCTGCCAAGGATCCACTGCAAAAGTCACAAAAGTCAGACACCCCGAGTGCCAACGCACATGATTTCAGCGTCGGGTACGGCCAAATGTGTCAAACATGGCACGTCCCGATATGGACACCAGGTCTTCTCGCTTACGCGGTCCGCTGCAATTGCGGAGCGCACCATGGAGCGCATGACAGATCATTCGTGCGGCGATTGAGCGGCCCGCGACACCAACGCAGCCCAACCCTAATGCGGGAGGCCCGCAACCCACAAGGGAGTACGCCCTCCTTCGGTCGCGCTCCCGCCCGTCGCTTCGAAACATGCGCATATGGCAGCCTAAGAATCTAACGGCCTGTTATGTTGCCTTTTCGTCTTCTATCACGGGATGGTATTTTACTTCAAAGCCATCAAACAGCCATGGAAGTGAGTTGGTCTTGCCAGCATCACCCTCAGCCAGATCAACAGAAAGGACGATGCGATCGAAATGATAGAAGGCAACGTGAACGCCAATCACATGACAGCCGAGTTGTTGAAGATGTGCATGCAGCTTGCGTGCATAGACTGCCGCCTCCACAGCATGTTCATGGCCCTGCGATGGATGACGACGTTCGCCATACTTGTCTTGCTGATTGGCGTTGACAAAGCAGACACCAACCCATGGCTCCAGGACAGAGCGCTCATGAATAATTCGGCCCTGGGGCTGCTGCCGGAATGTGGCGTGCGAATAAAATGCTACGTCTCTTTCTATTTCCCCTCGCGTTCTTTGCCCGCCGGCACCGCAGCGCGCGGTCGATTGGTTTGCCCCGCCACGGTTTTCGGTGCCTCATCCGTGCGTTTCAGGGCACGCCAGGTCGAAAGCCAATCCCACTGCGCACTTGGATCGGGCGGGATCGCGCCGACATACGACGGCAACGGAAACGAGGCGTTGTTATACGCCTTTTTGTTGAGGGGGGAATCGGTCGCCGGCCGCAGAAAGTGCGTGTCGTCGGGGTCGCGAGAACGGACCTCCACCGTGCTTGCAATCGTATCCGTCTCACTGGGGGGAATCCACGATTGCGATAACATATCGCTTTCCGTGGGTGGTTGGCACTCGCGATAATTCCCGGCAAATTGCCACAAGTTGCATAATGCAGTCACCGCGCCCGGTCCTTTCGGGGCGTCGCGGGAGCCGCCGTTATCCAAAAACAGCCAGTCTGGGACACCACCGGCGAGTGAGAGGTTGTTCAACACCGCAATGTCACGGCCGCGCGGCTCATCGTCCCAAACGCGAAATGGCCAATGTGACCGGAAAAACGTATTGTGGGCCACAACGATCGTGGTCGCCCGGCCGACGAGTTGTTCGAGTTGCAGACCGAACAGGCGCGAGCCGATGATCCGGTTACCCGCAACCAACACGTTCTGCAGCTCTCCCTCCATGTCAATTGACTGGAAACAGTCGTCGAAACGATTGTTGACGACCATGACACCGCGACACGTTGTGGGAGTCGTATAGTCGGTCGCGACGCCACGCAGTCGCACGCCGATGTACATCCGGGTAAAGCGCGAGTTTCTAATGATTACTGGCGGCTCGTCCCAAGGGTTCAACGCGTTTTCCACGGAGACGCCTTGCACCATCTGGCCAGTTTCCACGGTACAGTCAATGTCCTCGACGATCGTCCCGGCGCAATGGAAGCCAATCGCACACAACACCGCCTGCACGTTCTCCGCCCGAAAGCGAAAGCCGCGAATATGCACACCGGGAACGGTCACGATGAGCATCGTCCCGGGCCGCGTCGCCATAATCGTAGCGTGCGCCGGTGTTTCGAGCGTCAATCCAGTGTGAACTTCAGGCACCGACAAGCTCAACGACTCGCGATACACGGAATCATCCAACACGCGAATCGTCGCGCCACGTTGCGCATGCTCCAACGCCGCGCCGATGGAAGTGAACTGCCCCGATCCGTCCTGGGCAACCGTCAGTACCTGCTGGCCGACCGGACTGCGCTTCACGGCGGTGGAACGTTCGGCAGGCTTGTCCTTCGGTATGAAACGCACGTTGACATGACGACCGTCCTGCGCGTCGAGACTGAACGACGCGACGACCATCTGAAAACCACGTTTTGTCAGTCGCAGCTGTTTTTTTGTGCGATCAATCGCTATGGTGATGTCATTCCCGTCGTTCGGGTCCTTGATCGTGACCGTCTTGTCCTCGTGGACGTTGATTTCGATCGGCTTATCGGCGGGCTCGATTTCCACTAAGATGGTACCGTCGGACGTCTCCACGCGAAACAAGACGCCGGCGTGCCAGAGAAATCCGAAGATCAACGCCAGCACGATCGTTACTCCGCCGACAATATAGGGACCGCGCCGGCGCCGTGCCGCCGCCGGCCGTGGCGAGCGGTCGAGCGCTGTCGTCGCCGCTGGCAGCTGGCCGGCTCGATCGTCGGCGAGTGCCTGCTCGATGCGCCGTAATTCCCGGGATACTTCGTGCGCCGACTTGGGCCGCCGATCGGGATCTTTCTCCAGCATTTGTGTGACAAGATCGCGGAGATCGGGGTGGAGACCGGGACAGTGATCGGCGATCGGTTCTGGATCGTCTTGCACGACGGCCGCGAGCATGGCCCGCACGTCGTTCCGGGCAAACGGCGGCGCGCCGGTCAGGAGGTGGTACAATACGACTCCCAGACTGAACAGGTCGCCCCGATGATCGACCGGCAATCCCCACGCTTGTTCGGGCGGCATGTATTGTGGCGTGCCGAGCACCGTACCGACCTGAGTCAACTCGACATCGGTACCGACGGCGTGAACCAACCCAAAATCAACGATCTTCGCCCGGTCGGTTCCAGCTTCCAACCATATATTGGCCGGCTTGATGTCCCGGTGGATCAGATTCCGATCATGAGCGGCAGCGAGCCCGGTGGCGACATCGCCGCCAATCCGCGCCACCACGCGTTGGTTCAGGCGTTTTTCTCGTTTCAGCCGCGTTTGCAATGACTCGCCACGCAGGAATTGCATGGCGATGAACGGGACGCCGCGGTCCTCTCCGACTTGGTAAATGGAAACGATATTGTCGTGCTCGATCGCTGCCGTTGCCTGTGCTTCCCGCAAAAACCGCGCCTTTGCCACCCGACCGACGGCGGCAGTCGGCCGGAGCGTCTTGAGCGCCACTTGCCGCGCTAGTTTCGGGTCATCGGCACGAAACACGATTCCCATTCCACCAACGCTCAACAATTCGAGCACTCGGTAACCGCCCAACCGACCGATTTCGTCCGGCCGTTCGGCGGGATCCAGGAAATCAATTACCTCGTCGGCGTCACGGTCCCAAACCATGCGCGCCTCGCCTCGCGCTCGCGCCGCTCGTTCCGTGTCCGTAATCATCGCGTTTTGCGCGATCCCGGCAGCGGCCAGACCGTTGCCAACGTTGCTGATGGTCACCGACATCCTTTCAACCACGGTGACGCACTGGTGACAGCGAAGTAAATGCGAACGCACGAGCTCGCTTTGGGGAGGGGGCAACTGGCCCAGAAGCATGCGTTCAAGCGTATCTCGATCTGGACAGCGGTCCACGGCCATCACACCCTCCTTCATCTCCGAGGGAGCACCGAAATCGGCAAAATAATATCCCCCAGTAACCATTCGGCAGATTGCGCCAAAAGGGAACTTGAACACCGATCTCCGCTAGCCCGAATGATTCGCGAGCGACCTATTGCGGAGCCGCAAGTCGGGCATCTGCTTCGTAGGAAGGACAATCTGTCCGGGCTCGCGTATGAACAACATGTTTCGCAAACACCGCAGACAAATCACCCTTTTCCCCCCGCATCTAACTTGACTTGCAACGCAGCGCGCACGAAACGTGGACAAATGAAAAAGGAACCACAAACCACCGTTAGCATAGCGGATGTCTGGTCTCCCGTCCACGTGTTCTTGCGAAATGTCGAAAACCGTGTTGCGGAGTTTGGTTCTCCGGTCCCCGCGATCCAACAGGCATTGGGGATCGACGAGTTGGTCGAGTTCAATAGGCCCGGATAACGCCATCGTGCAAAAGTACGCTCACTCGTGATGTGCGGCCGCCAACAACATGTCTGCGAAGATCCGCCAGCTAGGTGTCTCAATACCGATAGTTTGACCAGTATTTCGGAGCGAGACCGCTCGTGCAGTCGCATTACCAACCGCGAATAGGTTTTGCACTTCACACGCGACCGATTTGCGGGCGATACGCGGACACCTTGTTCGGTTGCGACCCCCTTTTCGCATTCTTCGGTGGCTTGCGAAGCACCTTCGGCGCACGCAACCAACCATGGAACTTGGCCGGTACTTCACCTACGAATGCTCGCCCTTTCCGTAACTCCGGAAAGTCCAAGAACTTCGAATCCCGCCCGTACAGTTCGTCGAACGTCCAGGCCGCCACGCGAACACCGTGCTCGAGCGCCCGAGTTACTTGATCTTGAGCGATTTTGGGTTTCGTGCGAAACTCCACCTCGTCGGGAATGTATGCCTTGCGGCGTCGCTCGGGATCGTTGGCCCAGTCTTCTGGCAAATAAAGGTCACTGTCGAGTAAGCACTGGAACTCCTTAATCAGGGAGCACGCCATTGCGGCAAGATCGAAGAGCTAGGGTGTCTGCCTTTTTGTCATCCGGCGGGATCTCTTGCGTCGTTGACGGTGTCCAGTACGTAAACCACACGACGCCACGCGCGCCGTAGGCCAAGGCCGTACTTGCCTGCCAGAGGATCTCGGCTCGATTGGGAACGCGCAGGGCCTGATCGAGCCCTTCGCTTTGCAGACAGACCCAGAACGGAATCCCCGCCTTGCGTGACTCGTCACGCATCACGGTCAGATCACCAAACCAGTTCGTCCTACCGGCCGATGGATTCCACAGAGGATAGTGGTCGTAGCTCAGTACGACCGGATTCACCGTCTTGACGAACGAGTGCACATAAGCGCGGAAATCGTCGAAGCCAAGCTGCGCGGGACTGCCATAGCTGGGAAACAGATTGATCAACGGCGGATGCTTCGGATCAGCAATTCGCAGTCTCCGCGACGTCGACGCCAACTCCTCAAAGTAGTTTTCATTCGGCTCGTTCCTCGCGAAGCCAGAACCTTGTTATGCCGTGCACGTTACGCCTGACCAAATCGAACATGTGTTTCGGGTAACTGTTCACGGACCAGAAGAAAAAGAACACTAATCGACGCTAATTCTCGCTAATATCGGAAAACCTCATCTTGAAAAGCCTTCGACTTTTCTACGACCTGCCGGATTTGTGTTGCGTGACGGCTGGTTGCCCGTCCAGAAGACCTGAGCGCGCGACGAAAAGTACGGCCAGAGCCACTGTGGGTCAGGATGCAGAAACGCATGTCACTTGGTTCGACCGTGCAGCCATTATACAATAGCCTCGGTACAAGCGTAACTTGGTAGCAACCGATCGTCTGCTACTTCGTTCGTGGCGACCTCGAGGTCACGATTTCCACGCCGGTCCGTTATCTGGTCAAAGAGGAGAAACCATATGAGCACGCACCGCCTTCCCCGGCGCTCTTTTCTCAGGAACTCCGTCCTGGTTGCGGCGACTGGCGCCATGCCTTCTTTCGGCGTCCTTCGCGCGGATGAAGGGGCTTCGCCGAAAGCTCGTGGGATCTTGATTCAACCGGGCCAGTGGCGTCCGTACTTCCCGCTGGAGCACGTTGCCTGGATCAAAACACCCTGGTCAGACCCGCTGTTTCCCGATTTCGTGTTCCTCGATTTTCCGGAAGCGATTTTCTGTAACCTCGGCTTGCTCTATCTCGGACATCACAGCCCACGGTTTCCGTCCCTGTTTCCCGGACTGCCCAAAGTGGCTTGGAAGACGGATCGCGGAGTGCTGCACTATGAACGGGTCCTGCCAAACGGCATAGAATTTGGAGGTAGTCTGGCGCCATGTGACGCGTCAGCCGTTTCTCTCGCGCTTTATATCAAGAATGGTACGAATAAACCTCTCACGGACATCAAGCTCCAGGTCTGTGCGCTGTTGAAACACACAACCAGTTTTTCTGGCAATACGGCGGACAACAAATTCGTTCACACTTCTTCAAATGGGTGGCAGTCCTTCACCGAGGCCTGCAACGCCAAGGATCGCGGTCGCTTCCGTCTCGGTTGGCGCGAGGGGCCGGCAGTCGCCGATCTGCCCGTGATGGTCACGGTGTCGGACCGGCGCGATCAACTGATCGCGATAACGTGGTACGATGATACCTATTCGTTGGTCTGCAACCCGGCACATCCGTGTATGCACGCCGACCCGTATTTCGCCGACATCCAGCCCGGACAACGTCGAACGATCCACGGGGAGCTGCTTTTTTTTGAAGGCACGCTCGAGCGTTTTACACCGTGGTTCCGAAAGCGATCCCTATCACACGAGCAAGGTAGACCATGACAAGTTCATTGCTCACGTGGACGCCCGTGTTAAGTGCGTGTCACAAAACGCCGAGGCAGCGCATACCGTGTTCTCTCCGTCAAGAGGCAGACACTCTAGTTCTTTGACCCCACGGTACCGCGCCAATGAGTTGATTGTGCCAGCAATCGCTGCCACCATCCGAAACATGGCCAAAGTTAGGGTGTCCGCCTTTCGTGCTCTCAATCGCACATCAGTGTGAACCCTGCCATGTCGGCTCGAGGGCGTGCTTTCAGCAGGGCGTGAATCGGCGCGAAGGTCTTGAGGATCTTCTGGTAGTCGGGGTCGCTTGTCGACTGGAAGACGGGCGGGCCGCATTTCTGGGTGCCGCCGGCCGCGCTGGCAAGCGGGGCGAGCAAGAAGTTGTTGTGCTCGGGGTGCATGACCCGCGTATAGAACTTGCGCGGGATACCAGCCTGATGACAACTGACGCAACGTCGCGCGGCGACTTCACGGAGCGTCGAGTCGAGATTGAGCGGGAGCATCCGGCGGCTGCCAAGACGCGCCTTATGGTTCGATGATGACGTGCCGTAGTACGGAACATTCAGATCGAGCCAGAGGTAGACTCTACGGCGGTCTTCGTCGGGCACATTGACGCGCGGCTTGCCCTCCGCGTCGGGGTGACCGGTGCGGATGATCTCGGCGAGCAAGCTCGCTGGGCTGCCCCAGCGCCGCGGCGCGATTTCCAACACATTATGCCCGGCGCCGTTGAGATAGACTTTGTAGTCCTTGAAGCACTCGAGCAGCGGACTGGTCACGCGAGCGTAGTAAACGATCTGTGCTGCCTCGACCGGCTTGTCCCAAATGAGCACGAAAAATCCATTTTGAGTTGCCCGGACGGCCCAGTCCTGATCTTGTTGAAACGCGGAGGGAACGATACCGCTGACCGCCATCTCCGCACGGAAGGCCTCGTCAAACTCGCTACTGGCGGATACCTTCGCGCGCGGCGCCAAGTTGACCGGCACTTCATCGGCCCAGACCCGGCCGTGCGGCGCGAACGGCAGCGCCGCGGCCATCAACACCAACCAGTAAGACGCGATCCGGTTTCGCATTGCCTTGTCCTTGTGCGCGGCGGGAAGGAATCGTGCGCCAACGAATGGTCGGATCGGCCGCATTGCCGCCAGCCACCCGAACCATAATGGCGATTGTAGCAGCGAGAACAGACGAGGTCCAATCCAAGATCAATGGACGCGGGGCAGCCGTTCACCGTGAATCGAACTCCAAGATCCCGTGCGACCGTTTGGCAAGGGTACTCGAGACGCTCATATCACATGTTATTGGTAACGCCCAGCTTCTTGAGATGCGCCATGACGGCGCCAACGATGTCGTCGAATTGGGCCATGCCCGCCTCTTGGACGCTTCATTCGTTTTTGGAATTGCGCATCCTCTCGTATTTGTCATTCAGGTGTGTGACGACGTGCATTCGTGTCGGGTTAAGCCAGACAAAAAATGGCTTGCCGTCAGCGTGGACTTTGTCGATGAAGGCGAGCGTGATTCCGAGAATCGCACCGTCGATGTCCTCCATGTTGTGCTTGATGCCTTGCATGGGGCGTGCCGAGGGCCGGCCTTGAGACGCCGCGATGACAGGAAAAGATCAGTTCGTAAGCAATTGGCACACAGCAACTTGCAAAACACGTAATGCGGGTGGCCCGCGTGCGTTTTTGTTTTTTCACAAAGGGGTTGACAATGACTTAATACATTAATACAATTAGTCCGTGGTCGAAACAGTCTGGCCGCGCCCCGCGACGCCCTGGAATGGTCTTGCAGCCCTGAGAAGGCCGTGCCGCGACTTCGCGGTGGCGCATCGGGAAGTTTTTGTTTTTCCACGGCCACTTGCACGGAATGAGTTCAGAATCGGAGGTTCGAGGCAGCATGTGGTCGTGCATCACGCCCATGCGATAGTTGCCTTCCATGCCCATGCAAATCCACATTTCATCCACCGATGGCGCGCCGATCTATCAGCAGATCGTCAATCAGATCAAGTATCTGATCGCCGCGGGGCGGTACGCGACGGGCGATCGCTTGCCACCGGTCCGCAAGCTGGCCGAGCAGTTGTTAGTGAATCCCAACACGGTGGCCCGGGCCTATCGCGAGTTGGAGGGGGCCGGAGTGATTGTGACGCGGCAGGGCTCGGGCACGACGATCGCGGAGAATGGCTCGCCGCTGGCCCGCGCCGAGAAGGTACGGATCCTGACCGATCGAATCGACATGTTGTTGGCGGAAGCCAGTCAGATGGAAGTGCCGCTGGAAACGCTGCTCAAACTGATGCAGCGGCGCGCCCGGGCGCTTCAGAAGACGACCAGCAGGAAATCTAGCGCCAAAGGTAAAGGGTGATTGCCATGAACGAACCTGTGATTCGGCTGCGGGACCTTTCCCGACGATTCGGCAAGAATCAGGTCCTCGAGACCGTCAACTTGGAAGTGCGGCCGGGGATTGTGTTTGGTCTGGTCGGTGAAAATGGCGCGGGCAAGACCACGCTGATCAAGCACGTGCTCGGCCTGTTGAAAGCACAGCAGGGCACGGTCCGCGTGTTGGGTCATGACCCGGTACGGAATCCCGTCGAGGTCTTGGGACGCATCGGCTACTTGTCGGAGGAGCGTGATTTGCCGGAGCGTATGACGATCGGTCAGCTGATGCGTTATCAGGAGGCGTTTTTCCCCAACTGGGACAAGGACTACGCCGATGAGTTGGCCGAGATATTTCAGCTGGACGTGGGCCAGCGAATCGATCGCTTATCGAGAGGGCAGCGTGCACGCACCGGTTTACTGGCCGCCCTGGCGCATCGGCCTCCATTGCTGGTATTGGATGAACCATCCTCGGGACTCGATCCGGCCGTCCGCCGCGATATCCTGGGAGCCATCATCCGTACGGTGGCGGAGGAAGGACGCAACGTGCTGTTTTCATCACACCTGCTCGATGAGGTGCAGCGGGTGGCGGACGAAGTGGCCATGCTGCATCGTGGCCGGATCGTGATGTGCGATGCGCTTGATCGGATCCTCGACCGTCATCATCGGGTCACCGTCCGCTTTGCCCAGCCGCAAGCGATGGCTCCCGACTTGCCCGGCGGCGGGCTGTGGAGTGGTGAGCGGCACGAGTGGACGACGATTTGTAATGGCGAGTTGGATCGGCTGAGACAGGCCGTCGCGGCAGCGGGTGCCGAAATCGTGGAGCAGGATCAGCCTTCGTTGGAAGAGGTGTTTATTGAGCGTATCAGCCGGACCGAGAAGTAAGTATCAGCAGAAAAGACTGTCCTGGCAGCCGAGGTACGAATCATGGACCGACAAATATGGGCACTGACAACCGATTTCTGGCGCTCGCGCGGATGGCGTCTGGCGGGCATGTTGTTGCCGCCAATGGTGCTGCCTTTGCTGATTCTCGGTCGAATCTCCGGCCATCTCGAGCCTACGGACTCCGCCATGGTAATGTTGCATGCCTCGCTCACGGGAGTCATGGCTCTCTGTTTTGTGCTGGCTCTCCTTACATGGTCGGATTCCCTGGGCCGCGAATTCACCCTGCCGATCACAACGTGGAAGCTGGTTGCCACACGATTGCTGGGCGGCACCCTGGTTGTAGCGGTGGCCTACACGATCGTCTGTCTGGTCATCAACGGACTGTTTGGAGCCGCTTGGCCCATTCAGGGCCCGGTGCTCTTGATGATTGCCCTTTTTCCGGCGGCGCAGGCGGTCCATTTACTGACGATGAAATCACAGGCCCTGGGCTTGCTTGCATTCGCACCGCTTTGTCTTGTCGGTACCGCGTGGTTTTTCCTGCGTTACGACACGGCCGGAATCCATGGGCGAATGTGGACTCACGTCACTTGGAGCGAATGGCTCACGCTGCTGCTGGTCGGTGCCGCGGGAGTGTGGGGCAGCTACCATGCAGCGCGCCTGCAGCGCATGGGCAGCGGGCCAACGTTGGCCGGGTTGATTGGACTGCTTTCCGGAGACAAACCACCAGGCGGTCGAGCGGCACTGCCTGACCTCACGAATTGCCATTCGGCGCTACGGTGGTGGGAATGGCGCGAGCGGGGCCGGGTCATTCCTTTTCTATCGGCCACGGCCGTCCTTATCTACGCGAGTCTCTGGTGGGCGTTTTCGGTGCGTACCGAAGAAGCGGTTAAAATGGCCGGCGCATTTTCCATGATGGGAGCCCTGAGTTTCCTGGCGTGGGGAAGCTACTTGGGCGTGCGCAGTAAAATGCAGGATTTTCCCAGCTTCGACGCGACGCGACCGATCACCGATGCCGAGTGGTCACGAGCCCTGCTGCGAAATATGACCAGGAGCACGTTGACTGCGTGTGGCGTTTGGGTCCTGGGGATGGGGCTGGTCGGCCTGTTTGCTTGGGCGGTAGAGGGCAGGTTGTTCGTAACCGCGCTGGGCAACAGCCTGGGAGGCGAGTTCGCGCATGCCGAACTGGCGTTTTCCTTCGAGCCGGTCATGGCATTGGGTGGGCTCGCCGCGCTACTCGTATTCCTCTGGGGGCTTGTTTGCTGGACCGTCTCGGCCAACGCGATGATGCTTGCATTGCTGCGGCGCCGGGCCACGACTGTCGGAATACTAGCTGGAATGACTTTGTTCATTCTCGCCGTGCTGTTCACGCTGTTATGGCCTCAGCACTTACGAGGAATCGTGGCAATGATTCTCTGGGGCACGTTCTTCACGGGGCTGGTCGTAGCCACGTTGGACGCGTTCGCCATCGCTTGGCGTCGAAACCTGATTGGTCGTTCGACCTGCCTGTTCAGCCTGGTCGCTTGGCTCGCGCTCGCTTCAGGCATTCTCTTCCGGGTTGCAAGTCGAATACCGCCGGGAGCCGGGAAACTCTTCGCATGCTTCGCGTTGGGCAGCTTGCTGCTACTGCCGTTCTTGCCTCTGGCGGCCACGCCCCTGGCTGTGGCTTGGAACCGGCATCGCTGATGGGGTCTTTTCGGCGTGATTGTTTGTTACATGTTGAGCTGATAGTACCGCCGCCACTTTGAAATATCCTGTGCGAGTTCGACCAGCGGGAGAACGGACTGCGCCAATTCACTGTCCAGTCGGGCGAACCCAACCGCCTATAGAATAGTACGTGAAGTGGAGCTCCGGCGCGAAGCTGGGGAGTCCATCGATGTCGACTAGCCCGGATTATTCACGAGCGATCTGCCGCGGAGCCGCAACTCGGCCACCTGCCGTGTCAAAAGACAATTCGTCCGTGCTCACGTATTAACAATATGTTCCGCGGACGAATTGCCCTTTTCCTTGCATCTGACTCGACTTAGATTCCAAGGTTGTAACATGCGCGCACCGTGCGCGCATGTTTTTCCCGAGACCTTTCGCCGC
>CAZSOG010000015.1:0-15267 GCA_964607555.1 uncultured Pirellulaceae bacterium
ATAAATTGAGCAGGATCAGTGCTTGCCCCTGGTAGTAGCCATTGGTATGTGTTACCGGGCCGCGATAGAATTCGGCGACCGACTTCTTCCCGTGCGCGGTGAATTCCCTCGCCAGTTGAACGATCGTGCTTACCCCCCCCAGTTCGCCGTCCAGGCCCGCCAATGCGGCATATTCTTCGAGTGACTTCTCAAGGACGTGTTCCTTGAACAATAGAAACGCGGACTTGGCGTGCAGATCGCCGACCTGGACATCCGCGTCGATATCGCCGACGATCGGGGCGCCGCCGTCCATATCGACCGGCACGAACTTGCCGTTGCGGCGTACGACGAATTGGTTGGTTGCACCGAGCGGCTTACCGTTTTCGGTAACTTCGCTCGCCCGCAGATAGGCGTCTGGGCGTTTGCCGTCGTCTTCCAGCCGCACCAGGTAGGATGCCGTCGTGAACGATAATTCGCCGCCGGCCTTGGCGGCCGATTTATTGGCGTTTTGGAGGAATCCAAGATCATATCGATTATTCTCAATGATCCATCGCGTCATGCCCATGGCCAGCGCGATGTCGCCGCCCGGTTTGACCGGCACCCACTTCCATGCCTTACCGGCGGTCTTCGAGCAACGGGGGTCGACCACGGCGTATTTCAAGTTGTTGCCGACCGTTGCGTTCGATACCAGACCCCCGAGCAACGGCGGTCCGAAGTTCGCTTCAAACGCACCGGTGCCGAAGAAAATAATGAACTCGGCGTTCTCGATATCCGGTTTCATGTGCTCCTTGCCGCCACCCCACTTGCCACCGGCGAACGGGCGCGTGGATTCGATGAACGCGATATGGTGCGACTGTTCACAGATCGTGGTGTGCTCGAACGCGTTAACGGATCCAAATGACTCTTTCGTGAACCGCTTCATCAGCTCCTTGCGCCCGTGCTCGATGCGGCCGGCTTGGAACACGAACATGTTGTTCTTCGGGCCAAGATCCGGGTGCTCGGGATCGATCAGTTTGTCAAGATGATCGACGTGCTTCTTCTTGAAGTCGTCGAGCTTCATGGTTTTCGCGGCGACCGATTTCGCATCCGCCGCCAACTCGCCCGCCAACTTCGCATCTTGCACGGCGTACAGATCTCGCAAGCCGGCCACGACCCCTTCGCCGAACAGATCCCCGCCCTCGACAATCTCGTCAACCGCCTTTTCGAACGAGATGGTCTTCCATTGGCGCGAACCACGCGGTCCAGCGCGTTTTAGTACGACACGGAGTCGATACGGGTCATACTCGGTCTGAATCCCCGCCTGTCCTTTCGGGCAGATACGGCCTTCGATGTCCGACACCGGAAGCTCGCGATGGTACAGCTCCTCCATGTAGACCTTGTCCATGGGACGCGTCTTGTAGGGAACGGTGGGGAAGAACGTCTGCGCGCAATAGGGATTACCGTCGATTTTGGCGATGACGGCCGTTTTGTCATCGGAGCGGTGCAGTTTGCATTTGATCGTGCAGTCGGTGTGACATTGCAAACAGACGGAGTAGATGATGTTATCCGGGTCGTTGTTGGCATACGTGTAAGGGGCATCGATGCCAATCGCACCGATCGCGCCGGCACGCGCTTGCTTTTCAAAAAGCGTCATCGCCGCCGCGAACGCGCTCGTCCCACCCCAAAAGGCCGTTGATTTCAAGAACCGTCTTCGTTCCCATTGCGTTTTCATTACCCGTCTCCAAGATTGCGTGGCGTGTCCTGAATCAGCATGCGAATACTCAGGCAGCCCGCCGTTCCGTCCGTCCATTGAGGATCAGTCGTCCGATCCAAAACAACCAACATCCACCCATGATGATGCCCAGCGACGCGAGCCACTCAACTGCCATCGGGAAGTATCCCGGCACATTGCGCACCTGGTAATAGGCCGTCGTGATTTCACGGAACGGCGCGTCGATCTGCGCGGGAATCACGATATTCAGTCGATATCCGACGATACCGAGCACGACACAGAGCGCGCCAAAGACGAGCATCGCCATGTTTTGTCGCAATCGTGGCGTCATGAAAATCACCAATGGAAGGATCATGCCGCAGCCGGCGTGCAAGATCCATGCGACCGG
This sequence comes from uncultured Pirellulaceae bacterium, assembly GCA_964607555.1. Lineage (GTDB taxonomy): Bacteria > Planctomycetota > Planctomycetia > Pirellulales > Pirellulaceae > JAJSAJ01. Next base: position 2,079 of record CAZSOG010000015.1, read on the forward strand.
CCAATAGGGGCCAAAGTAGAGGTGCCGCAGGGCGGATACGTCATGTTCGATGCCGCCGTACCAGACCACCAGGGCCTCGGAGAACAACAACAACATGTCGAAAATCAGAATCCCCGCCGTCAGTTTCGCGATGAACTGCATGGTCTCGACGTACCCATCGTCCTTGCGATCGAACAGCGCTGCCAACACCATCAACAACGCCGCTCCGGATACCGCGGCCGAGGCCAGGAACGCCACCGGAGTCACGCCTGTATTCCACTCGGGACGCGCCTTGAGCACAGCGAATAAAGCGCCCGTTCCCCAGTGCACTCCAACCGCCGCCGGTACGCCGACCAAAGCCAAGATCTTGAGCAGTTTTCGCTTGGGTGGCGTCAGCTGCTCGGCCGACGAGACCGGTCGCAAGATCCATAATTCGCTCATCAGAATCACAAGGTAGATCAAGTAAACATAGGCTTCCCAACTCAGCAGCGAAGTAGGATTTGGCCAGAGCAACACATAGACGGCGCGCCACGGATGGCCAAGGTCGATCCAGATGAATGTCACGCCGACCAGCACGCATACGAAGGCCTGCAGCACGGCCAATTTGCCGACCCGTTCCAGCTGCTTCACGCCGAACCCGTAGACGAGCGACGACAGCACGAAGCCGCCCGCCGAGAGGCCGAGAAAATAGATGTACATCGCCACCCAAAGTCCCCAGGCGACGTGGTTCGAGAGATTCGTATCCATCAAATCCGTGTGCGCGCGCCACGCGAGACCATACGCACCCGGCACACTCAATGCGATCAAGCCCAATGCCACGAGCAGTTTCTTACTTTTCATCGTCTTTACTCCTTGTGCAGTTCGGCCCGTTGCACGCCCATCAGCCGTGTGGTTCCGGCGCCGCGCGGCGACGCGCTCGTGAGAGCGATTGGGACTCGCCCGGGTCCCACTGGAACCGGTGCGCGCGTCATGTCAAGTAATACACGGACGGGTCGTTTCCAATCTCGGCTTTCAGCTGCATGACATTACGGCCCGGGAATCTTGGGAACCGCACGTCCCCGTCTTTCCCCGTCCGAAAGATGATGCCATTGTCGTCATTCAAATCTCCAAAATAGATAGCCCGGCCGGGACACGCCGATGCGCAGGCCGGCAACATGCCCCGCTTGACACGGTGCAAGCAAAAGTGGCACTTCCGAACGTTATTTATGGGCGACGTGTGCGCTTTCCGGGGGCGGTTTTCCCCATACTCGGGTGATGGTGACGCTTCATATGGCGTGGGCTCCGAACTCGCGAACGTCGGCGCGTGCGCCGCGGCACCGCCGGGACACCGGGCATTATACGTGTGGCCAAAATCAAAGCTGCGGGCACCGTATGGACACGCTTCCATGCAGTAGCGACAACCAATGCACTTGTCGTAATCGACAACGACCACGCCGTCGTCTCGCTGATACGTCGCTTGCGTCGGGCACACCTTGGTGCAGCTAGGATCCTGGCATTGCATGCACGGGCGCGGAATGAACTGGCGCCGCACGTTCGGGTAACTGCCGATCTCTTTTTCCATGACCACCATGTAGTTCACGCCTGGTGGCGTATGATTTTCCGCCTTGCATGCCACGGCGCACGTCTTGCATCCAATGCACTTGCGCAAGTCGATGACCATGCCATAATGCGCGGACTTCGCATCCGGATTGGCGTGCGATGTGCAACCGCTCATTGTCGCGGCTCCCGTCACGCTCGCGCCGACTGCCGCGATAAACTGCCGTCGTCCTGTATCCATCGATAGCTCCCCGTCGGTTCCCGAAAGCCAAAGTCCTGATTGCCGCCTAAGCCGCGTCATTAACCAACACGCTTCGCACGCGGAAAACGCACCTCCAATACGTGAAAAATGGGCCCGTTCGCGGCACGCGGGCCCCCGTCTCTTGACGAATCTTCCGTGCGACCCCGAGAGGACGCACAAACCCAAGAACCTGTCCGCAAATTCGGATCAAAGAGGACCGATGGACACCGCGTCCGTTGTGCGGGCGGTTCGACGCCCGAGCCACGGGATCAGGTGACAGGCCCTAACGATAACTTACGCCATCGCAAGCAGTGATTGCATCCGCGCAAACAACGGATATTTCCGGAAGTCCTCCGGGAAAACTACGGAGACTACGTCCGGCGCGGCTCGTCATTCAAGGTTGAGCAAGCCGTTATCGATGGCGAAACGAACAAGCGCGGCGCGACTCCTAATCGCGAGTTTTGCCATCAGATTCGTCCGATGCGTCTCGACCGTCCGTTCAGAAATGGAAAGTTGGGAAGCGATTTCGGCATTCGTGTGCCCATAAGCCAGCAAGGTGCAAACCTCTTTTTCCCGCGGCGTGAGGAGGTCGATTCTGCGATCAATGCGATTGCGCCGCTGGCGACCGACATAAGAGTCAATCACGTGACCCGCGAGTGCCGGGTCCACATATTGCTCGCCACGGTGTGCGGCGCGGATGGCTTGTATCAACTCCGAGCCCGTGGACTTTTTCAGCACGAACGCACGTACGCCGATCTTGAACAGCTCTTGCAAGTAGTACTCGTCCTCGTGCATCGTCAGAACAACGATGGCCAGGCGTGGGTCGTTCTTCAGAACGCTTTCGGCCACGCGCGGACCAGGTAGTTTGGGCATCGTGATATCCAACAACAGGACGTCAACATCATGCCGGGAAACTGCGCGTATCGTCTCCAGCCCATCGCCGGTTTCGGCGACGACGTGCAAATCAGGTTCCTTCTCGAGAAGTACCCTTAAACCACTCCGAAAAACGGCGTGATCGTCGGCAATCAAGACTCGAATTCCCATCGGCTAACCCTCGCACATCGGTATTTTAACGCGCAGCGTCGTTCCCTGTCCCGGCAGTGATTCCAGGGTGCACGTGCCGTTCAGTAACGCCGCGCGTTCTTGCATGCTCGTCAGGCCGAAGCAATCGTTGCAATGTTGGGCCGCGGCGTCCACGACAAAACCACATCCGTCATCTTCCACGAGAAGCGTGACACCATCCGGCTGTTGAAGCACCACGACACTCGCCCGCTCCGCGTGCGCGTGCCGCAAGATGTTCGTCAACGATTCTTGAGCGATGCGAAACAAGGCCTCCTCGACTCGGCTGGGCAGGCGGTCCAAATCGGGTGAGCGAATGTACTGGTAGTCGATCTGGAGACCCGAATGTTCGGATATCTCCTCCACATGACGCGCCAAGGCGGAATCCAAACCGTAGTCGTCGAGAATGGACGGTCGCATGCCCCATGCGAGTTGCCCCACGTCGTCAATCAATTGTCGGATTTGCGCGGCGATCGTGCCACACGCACTCGCCAATGGTATGTCCTCGCCACAGGATGCCTGTACCTTGAGCAATAGGGCCAATAATGACTGACCTAGCTGATCATGCAATTCACGCGAAATGTTCTTCCGTTCCATCTCTTGCACGGTGACGATTTTCTCAATCAGGCCGACACGGACCCGTTCTTTTTCCGTCACCTCGGCCTCGTACGCCTGAATTGCCTGCGCCATCTGGTTGAAGGCAACGGCCAGTCTCCCGACCTCGTCGCCGGAAAAAACGCGGGACCGAGACGCATAGCGCCCGTCGCGTATATGATTTGCCGTCTCGACCAAATGCTGGATGGGGCGCGTCAATATATTGGTCAGCGCCACGGCCAACGCAGCACCAATTACCAAACAAACCAGCAGCGTCAGGACAACGTTGCGGGTTACCGCGGAGAGCGCCCGCAAGACGTTCGCATCCGATAATCCTACTTGCAATGTTCCAGCATGACCATCCAAAATTGGGTAAATGACATCAAAGAGTAACCCTTGTTCGTACGCCAAGACCTGGAACATGGGACCGCCGCCGCGCAAGTCATGCGTGTCACGCGCGAGGCCTGGCGGAAGATGATTTCGAAAGGTGTGGCTAATGATGCGGCCACGGGGATCGCGGACAATGATGTACCGGACATCCGGGAACATCTGCCGGGCGCGCCGTATCTTTTGAGTGATGGACAAGATGTCATTCGTGCTCATCGGACGCTCAAGCGAGGCGACCAAGGCGCTGGCTATGGTCCTTGTTCGCTCCTCTAACATCTGGTGAAGCAGTAGCGAGACGCTACCCCGGGTCTGGATTAGCGTGGCGCCACCAAATACGCCGGCGACGACCAGGCCGATGCCCATGATTTTGACGAACAGCGGACACGAAAGGACCCACCATGCGATCGTGTTTTTCGGTCGTCGCAACCAGATTGGGCGTCTCATCAATGCGCCTCCCAATACAACACATTCACCTTAACGCTGTCGAACATATGGGGCGTCGGCGGCACGAATCGGTCGATGTGCAAAGACGAAAGAATCTGGCGACCTTTTTCGTCCGTGTTCATGCCTAGCAACGTGGTCAACAACGCCGACCTTAATCCAGGATCGATGGACGCTGGAACCACGAGTGGGGGCATGCCGAACGGTGGGGACTTGAGAAGGACACGGGTCTTCTCCGCGATCGATGGATCTTCACGCATCATTTGCTCGTAGACAAGGCTGTCCACGGCCGCGCCGTCCACCAAGCGCAGGCAGACCGCGGCGATCGAGCGATCGTGGCTACCGGCAAAAATGAGCTTTCCGAAAAAAGTGCGCGCATCCTGCCCATGACGCGTCAGCCAAACCGCCGGGAAAAGCCAGCCTGAGTTCGAGAGTATGTCGGCAGACGCGAAGCGTTTGCCGCGCAAGTCCAAGAGCGTACGCGCGGGACTCGATACAGGTACCAAGATCAATGAGTGATACGTCGTTTCACCGGCGATCTCCGGAACCACCAGGGGTTGCAGCCCGAATTCACTCGCGCCGCGAACAAATGCGAACGTGCACACGAACCCCAGATCACACTGGCCGTTGCGCAACAGTTCATTCACTTCCCCATAGTCATTGCCGCGCATGAACATGGGTTCGCGCGCAACTTTGTCAGCCAGAAAATCAACGAATCCTTGATAGAGCTTCACGGACTTCTCAGGGGAAATCACCGGTGCTACCACGACTCGTAAACTCGACCCGTCACCGGTGCGCGACCTTGGTCCGCCCGGACGTGTCGACTGGGTTGCTTCAAGGCTGATCGTTCGGTGGGGCGCGTAACGTGCGTCCTGACGATACTGACGCAACACCTCGATTCCGTCCCATCCCACAAAGAGCAGGAGCGCGAACCCCGCCATGCTCAACAAAAATCGCCGTGCGAATCGGTGGTTTTGTTTGCCGATTCCACGTTCCGAACCGTTGTTCTCGGGCATCCTGATCCGTCCGTTTCCGCCTGCTGCCTTAACGGGTCCTTGGCATCGTTTTGGCTTTCCGGAGCATGCCGTCACCACAGTCCACATGCCAAACCGATGCGGCACTCACCGCCAGCCGGACGTCGGTGAGTGACGTGAGTTATTTAGGTCTAAACCAGATCGACACGAGCAAGTCGACGGTTCATTATAACAGCTTATGCACGTATGCGGATATACGGATATTTTCGGACAAGCTAGTGCCGTTTCCAGTCAAGTAGTTTCGCGCCCAACGTTCCTCGATCCTAACGCCGCTTGTTCTTCGCGGCAGGGGCACGAAATTCCTAAAGTAGACGCGGCACTAGATTCCTCGTGAGTCAATCTATGCCGGTTGTATCAATTGTTCGTTGTCTCGTCAAAAAAAAATGCGTGGGACGGGCAACCTAACATTCAGTCCGGTGGTCCGTGTCCGATCGTGGTCGGTGTGGGACCTGAACGTAGCGTGCGCGACGTGGAACGTACGGACTTGGTTCAGACGCCCGTAAGGAAACAACACGGAGGGAGTAGTCAGCAATGCGATTAGCGAAACACGATTTGGTCGCGATCTTCGCGGCAATGGGAGTGGTTTTTCTGGCTGTTTCCGATGGGGTTTGCCAGGCTCCGTCGCCGATTGCCGTGCCTGCAGGGACTGTGACGGTGTCCCGCACGACACTGGCTTCGATCATGGGTCGCCTTGAGGCGCTCGAGGCGAAGGAAAAGACCAAGGAAGAGGCCAAGGGAGAGCCCGCGTGGGAGAACGTGTCGGAGGAAAAATGGAAGACGAAGTTTGGTGGTCGCATCATGGGCGACTACGTCAACTTCGCCGGTCAGGATCCCGGGAACCTCGATCGGTTTGGCGACCAGCAGGATTACTTTGAAATGCGCCGTTTGCGTTTCTTCATGGAGGGTGAAGGATACGGCGTTTACTTCTACAAGTTGCAGCTGGACTTCGAATCGGAAGGGGCCGCGAACTTCGCGGACTCAGCCGTTTCGATGAAGGATGCCTATGTCGGAATCAAGGACGTACCCTGGCTCGGCACGGTCATCTTCGGTCATGCCAAAACACCATTCAGTCTCGAAGAGTACGGGACGAGCAGCAAGTACATTACATTCATGGAACGTGGGTTGCCAAATATCTTCGCTCCCAGCCGTAAGGTGGGCATTGAAGCGTTCAACCACATCGAGAGCGAGGCGGTCATTTGGGGGTACGGTGCTTTCTTCAACGCGATCAGCCCCACCGAGCACGAACGCGTTGCCGACAACCAGGGTCTATACCTGGTTGGACGCGTCGCGACCACGCCGTACTACTGCGCGGGGGGGCGGCACCTGCTGCACCTGGGACTTAGCGGCTTGTGGGCGAATGACGCCGACAATAGTGTTCGTTGGCGTTCCCGTCCCGAGACGCACGAGGAGGACCGGTTCATCGATACGGGAACGATCGGCGCGGATGACTATTACACGTTGGATTTCGAGAGTGCCCTGGTCTGGGGGCCGATTTCCGTGCAGAGCGAGTTATTCTACAATCGAACGCGCGCGATCAATACCGACCTGGATTTTTACGGTGCCTACGCATACGCCAGCTGGTTTCTGACCGGTGAGAACCGCGTGTACAGGCGGGATCGCGGCTCGTTTTCACGCGTCAAACCATACACGAACTTCTGGTGCGTGCGCGGCACGGATGGAATCGACACGGGTTGGGGGGCCTGGGAAGTGGCCGCCCGCTGGTCGTACCTGGATCTGAACGACGGGGCCGGACCGAACGGCGGACTGATGAATGACTTGACTGTCGGCATTAACTGGTACTGGAATCCACACGTGCGATGGATGTTGAACTGGATTCATCCATTCAACGACTACAAGGGCGCGAGCCAGTTTGGCTTCACCAACGGTGAGGCAGACATCATTGCAATGCGTGGACAAGTTGATTTCTAAAAAGGCCAATATACCGTTGCTCACTCTTGGTATCGCGGTTGTACCAGATCGTTACGGATTGAGCATGCGGTCAAGAAGCTACGCTGATGGTCGCGGACTCACCAAGGACGCGACTGGCGAGCTGCAACCAGAAACCTACGGAGGGACCCTAATCGTGAGATACGCGCGCAGAACATTGATCGGTTGTCTCGTTATCGTGCTCGGCACCTTCGCGGCCAGACCGTCGGACGCGGGTGGGGGATGTTGTGACCGTTGTGGCAGTGAAGGCAGTCAAAAGGTCTGTCGCCTGAAATGCACGTACAAGGAAGTTAAGATCACATGCTGGACCAGCAAGTGTGAGGACTTTTGCGTGCCCGGTCCCTGTCCGCTGCCATGCGGCCACGGCTGTTTGCCGGCATCTTGTGACGCATGCGCTGGCGCCTGTGATGGCGGATGCACGGGAGCGGGCGCACCCCGCCACGCGCGAATCCGTACGAAGAAAATGCTGATGAAAAAAGTCATCACTAAGAAAGTACCCGTTTACGAATGGGTTGTGGAAGATCTTTGCGGCGCGTGCGACGCGCGGGTTGAAGCCCCGACGGTGGCAGCGAATGCCGTGATTCCACCTCCGCCCACGGTAAACGCTGTTTTTCATTACGGCAAGATGGCACCCAAGACGGTCCGATTGCAGCTGACGGATGAGACTCCAAAGGATCGCAAGGTATTGGATAAGCCGGTGGTTGCGGCGTGCTTCGCTCGTGAAGCCCGCTAGTGCGGGCTCCTTCCGAGACCCCTCAGCGGAAACGAGCGCGTGTCGGACCTCGGCGCATTCGTGAATCACACTCCTACCGTGAAGTTGTGAAGGGACCGTTCCGTTTGTTGCGGAACGGTCCCTTCCGGTCCACGTAGCCTTCATCACGTGTCGTGAAGATTCGGAACGGCCGTCAGGAACGAACCGGTGGCGACGCCAACCCACGCCTCATCGTTCATGCGATGGCCCAGGCCCGCGGTTGTGTGACGTCGGCGATTTGAAACTCCTTGGATCACGCGGACTGCTCGACACCCGAGCTGACTGGCATGGTACCATGAAGTTGCGTATGGGCGCCACCACGGTACCCTCATGGCGTCAATTACATATCACTCACGGCTCCAACGACGTTCGATTTTTTGCCGATGAACAGGTTGCTCCCTACCCGATGGCCTAGCTTGACGACACAGATCGTGATCGGCTTGCTATTGGGCGTTGGTTGTGGAATGTTTTTTGGCGAGTACTGCGAGTCACTACACTGGATCGGCGAAGCGTTTGTCGGTTTGCTGCAGATGATGGTGCTGCCGTACATTGTCGCATCGCTTATCTCGAACGTTGGCAAATTATCTTTCGACCAATCGAAACGCCTGGCACGCATCGGCGGCGGCGTGCTAGTGGTGTTGTGGGGAATCGGTCTCGTGACGCTCTTCGTGACGTCGTTTGCATTCCCCGCGGCGGAATCCGGTTCGTTTTTTAGCGTCAGTCTGATTCAGCATCCACCCAACCCGGATTTTGTCGCCCTGTTTGTTCCGGCCAACCCATTCTCTTCGCTCGCCCATGGGATTGTTCCAGCGGTTGTCGTGTTTTCGATCGGTGTTGGGATAGCGCTCATCGGGCTCCCAAACAAAGACGTGCTGTTGGCGCAGCTGGACGTGTTTGCCGAGGCGCTGCTGCGCCTGAACCAACTGGTCGTTCGTTTAGCGCCGATTGGCACGTTCGCGATTGTCGCGCACGCGACGGGCACGCTGCCTTTTAGTCAGTTCGGTTTACTCCCGGGATACGTCCTCTCGCTGACCGTGGTCGTGCTGTTCGTGGCCATTACGCTTCCCATGTTAATTGCCATGACCACACCGATCGGGTATTGGGAAGCCATCAAGACATTTCGGATCGCCGTGATTGCGGCCTTCGTGCTTGGCAGTACGTTTGTCGTGTTGCCATTGATCATCGATGAAGCGCGGCGGACGCTTCGCCAACACGGCCTGCCGAAGGCGAATCGGATGGGCCCGGACGCGCTCGTTCCACTCGCATTTCCATTTCCAGATCTTGGCCGGATTATTCGGTTGCTTTTCGTGCCGTTCTCGGCCTGGTTTTATGGCAGCAGCCTGAGCTTGACGCAATTCCCGTTGCTGCTGGCACTCGGACTGGTGGGGTGCTTTGCGAAGTTGACCGTCACCATCCCCTGGCTTCTCGATGTCATGCACATTCCGAGCGATATTTTTGAACTCTATCTCGCGATCGGAGTCTACACGAGCCGGCTGGGTGATGTATTACAAACGATCCATTTGGCCACGTTCGCGCTGCTCGCGACCTGCGCGATGTCGGGTGTTTTCAAGATACAGTGGAAAAGAGTCGTGTTGTGGAATTCGGCCATCGCTGTCATGGCGTTCCTGTCGGTCGGCAGCGTGCGTGCTTTCTTTCACTACGCGTTTCACGGCGTACATGACCGGCGGGAGGTGATCACGCGGCGTGACTTGTATTACCCACCAGTACCTGCCGTTCTCGTCGACTCGGCGCCGTCGCTTCCTGGTGCGCCGCGACCGAATGAATCGTGGCTTGACCGGATCCGCAGAAATGGTTTTCTTCGAGTAGGGTTCGATGCCGACGCCTTGCCGTTTTCGTATTTTAATGAAGACCACAAACTGGTCGGTTTTGACATCGATATGGCCAATCAACTAGCCCATGACCTGGGCGTTCGAATCGAGTTGATTCCCCTGGCAACCGGACAGATTGTCGAGCAACTTCGCGAGGGTGACTTCGACATCGCGATCGGCGCTTTAGAAGGAACGGTTGAGCGTGCTTCTTCGTTACCGTTGCCCGATCCTTATCTCGATGTGACGCTCGCACTGGTGACGCTCGATTATCGTAAACGGGGGCTCCAATCGGCGGGAGCGATCCGGAAGCGACGTGATGTGCGTATTGCGGTTGTGAAAGGAGATCGGTTTGCCGAGCGAGTGCGCGGCGTGTTTCCGAATGCCAGAATCGTCAGAATTGACTCGGAATCGATCTTCTTCAACAAGCTATCCGACAGTTGCGATGCGCTTGTCACCAGCGCGGAAATGGGCGCCGCTTGGACGTTACTGAGGCCGGAATTCACCGTCGTGACGCCGTTGGAAAAACCTATCAAAGTCCCCCTTTATTACATGGTCGCGCCGGATACCGGATTCGTGGATTTCTTGAATACCTGGCTTGAACTCAAAAAGAAGGATGGGACCATCCAACGTCTGTACGATTATTGGATTCTCGGCAAGGACAAGAATGAGGACTTGCCCCGGTGGTGCATTATCCGCGACGTGCTGCACTGGGTCCCGTGAGGTCGTGGCCGATAATGGCCCCTCCCAGAATATACGTGGACAGATGTCCCGCCCCGACGGTCCCGCGACCACCTGACCGCCTCTATGGCGGGCGTTCGCAAAACTCCTTGACGTCCCACAAACGCCGCTACCAGCTGCTCATCTCATTGCGATCGCGCAACGCTTATCCGTCTCGCAGTGTGTTGCGGTCGGCACCGATGCCGATCAGGTCAACGGTCGGTTGCGGGAGGCCTTCTAGCTTTATTTTCCATGTAATCCTAATAAACGTCACAACCCGTGAATACCGATTGCTGATCAAAGTGGCTTGCCCATGTATTTTGGCGATCCGTGGGAATATGGGTAAAACGCGTAAACAGTTGACCGCCGGAGCTTGAGATGCATATTCACTTCCAGGATCGTTTCTGGTGGATTGTCTTGCCCACCTTGACCTTGTTGTGCCCCTCGGTCTTGTCGACGACATTAGCGCAAACCGCAACGACACGAGCGACGGCGTCTTCCCCCGTTGGCAATGTGGCGGTGAGCAAAGACTTATCTTCTTCTTATTTCAGCCGCGAACTCAACAAACTGACGCAACAACTCCGGGCCCAAGAGCGACAAATCGAGCAACAGGCCACGTGGATTGAGGAGCTCCAACATGGCCGTCACGCGGGGGACTCGTCCAGTCAGAGATCGCACAGGATGGCCAATTCGGCGCGTTTTGCCTTGGGACATCCGTCCCTTACCAGACCGTCGCCGAATACGTCACCGCCGTTGGCAACGCCGGTAGACCACGGGATTCTTGAGTCCTCGCCCTTTTTACCCGATTGCCGCACGCCGACACCGTGGTTTCGGATCGGTGGGCAATACCGGCTCATGTTCAATAGCGCGAATTTCGGGTTCCATGAGCCCACGGTCACGGATGCCCAACAATCCGAGACGTTTTTCAACCAGCGCTTCCGCACTTGGGTGGAAGTTCACCCGAATGATCAGGTGAGCGGCTACGTGCAAGTCGAAATGGGGCACATTCTCTGGGGACGAAACTGCGAGTTTCCCAAGAGTTATCCGGATGGGGCTTCGAGCCTGACCGGCGATCGGATCGGTGTTGAGTTGCGACGTGGCTATCTCACGTATCAAGATGGCGAATCCGGTGTTTTCCGGGTGGGCATTCAGGACTGGCACGACGCGTTTGGCGAGTCGTACACGCTCGGGTCGGAAGGTGCCGTGGATGATTACGATTCGTTCGGCGCGGTACTTGCGAACTCGGTATGGGACTTCAACGTGGGTGGGCTATCCTACAGCGGCACCACGCTGCTATCGGATCGTGTGAACGTGAATGCGGGTGCGTTTGTTCTTTGGGAAGGCGCAACTCAAGAACCGGATGAAGCGTTTCTCGTGACGCTGGATCTGGATCGAGCGATATCGAATGACCGTTCGATTGGTTTCAGCGCGTACTATCTGTCGGACCAGGGAGGTTATTCGTATCCCATTGTCCTGCCCGATGGATCCCCCTTCGCGTATCGATCTTCGTGGGACTTATGGATGGGACTACGCGCTAACACGCTGCTTGGTTCGGTGCCTATCCGTGGTTTTGCGATTTATAATACCGGAAAACGCAACGACGTTGGCGGGACACCCCGATTCCATCACGATGGCGTTGCCTTGAAACTCGAAGCGGGCGCCCTCACGTTCGGACCGGGAAAACTCCACTTTCAGACACTCTACTCAACCGGCGCCGGCCAGCGCGAGGAATCGCAACGTAATGGATTTCGCACGATTGCTCAGAGTGCCCGCGATAACGATGGTGCACAGGGTTACTGGAGCTATCTAGTGCTCACAAGCCCGCACGGTCCGAGCGACGTTCAGGATCTGGGCGTCAGTTTGCAAAATCGCGGGCTCGGACTTTTCACCGTTCAAGGCAAATACGATTATCCCATCCCGGGTGGGCTGACCGGCACGCTTGCCGTCGGCTGGTTCCGGTCGGACGTGGTCAATCCGGTGGGCGGCTCAAATGACATGGGCACGGAACTGGCGAACATGTTCGCCTACGATTTCGGCGGTGGTCTCACGCTCGATCTGGGTGCGTCCGTGCTCTTCACGGGCGACTTTTACAAAACGAGCCCGGGGGCAGCATCTCCAGACAACCTTTGGGAGGCGTTTTCCAGAGTGCAGCTCGAATTCTAAAAGTTTCTGGGGGCAAGCCTTGACGCACAACGTATCACGGCGCGAAGTGCGGCGGTACGCCTGACTGGCTGGGCTTGCGCAGTGTGCTTGCCGAAATGGGCAAACAACCGCATGGAGTAACCAGACCTGGCCGCGATTCAGACGCCATGCAATCGCCCAGGCGGTGTCGGCGACCGGGAAAACACCCGAACCGTCTTGCCGTACCAGAAAACGGCCGCTCTCACTCACCCGTAGATGGACCGAATCGTCCGCCCGCAACACCGTCGAATGCCGGGACACAACGATGCTCAACAAAACGCTCCAGCACAAGCAGGAATTCATCATCGTTAACCTCTTCTGGTAGCGTCCTCACGCACGGACCTCGTCTTATTGGTTGGGCGATTCTGACGGGAGGATCTCGATTGCTTGGACGATGGCCTCGCCTCCGTCGGTGCCGGCGAAACGAATTTCAATGATACCGTTTCGCGGCCGGACGTTGTCGATCGTCCGCTTCACAGCTCGGTATGGGCCA
>CAZSOG010000016.1:0-14985 GCA_964607555.1 uncultured Pirellulaceae bacterium
GATCATCCCATTACACGGCACAATTCCAAGCCGGCACGAACCGCGAATCCAGTCGTGCTTGCGAACCCCGGCCTGCCCACCAAAGTCCATGAACTCAATACCCCGTTTGTTGAATAGCGCAAACCGTTGCGTTGCTTTGGCTGGATAGCATCGGACATGGTGCCCGGGCGTCGTGGCGCCAACCAGGGAGATCGTGCGGCTCGGTCGGCCAGTGTGCAAATCAAGGCCGACCGCGGTCTCGCCACGCGCCGCTTGCAACCACACCAATTGATCCGCGATGAATAACTCGGGAGGAATGTAGAACGCGTTGCCGAAGGTCGGCAAGGTCTGGCCGTCCGCCTGCCAAAGTAACGAGCCGTCGTCAATCGATCGCGCCTGGACATTGATTCGCCGTGACGCACGTTGCGCCGTGGCCGCGGTTGCCGTGACAAGCACTCCATCGTGCACCATCAGTTTCGCCGCCGCACCCTCGACCGACCACGCCGGTTCGCCGGTATCCAAATCGAGACAGACGATCGCGGTGTCGGTTGAATAGAGACAATGCACGCCGTCGCTGCAGATCATTGACGGAATGAACTTGCAAGGCACTTGCCAGAGTTGATTGCCGGAGTTCACGTCGAACGCGATAATCGAGCTGCCGCGACGATAGTATCGGCCCAGCCCCGCGTTCTTGAACGGTTCACTTCGTAATGATGGATACTGGTCATTCGGGCGTGGATCGATCTTCATGATCCCGGCAATCAATGTATGGCCACTCACGAGGATTTCGCCCGTGTCCGCCGTTGGGTCGAAGACGCGTTCTTGTTGCCCGCTTGCGGCGTTCAGTTGCACGACCGGCCCGTGAAGACCTTGCGTAACGAACAACTGCGCGCCGTGCGCGACGATGCGGCGGTTCAGATATACAGGGACCGTGCCCCATTGCTCATAACTCGGGTACCAATCGGGTAGCTTGCGTTTCCACAGCAAGACACCGTTGTACGCGTCGCGCGCGATCAACGCATGCCGATCCGGAAGACGCCGATCGATCACGCCGATCGGTCCTTCGTCCAGCACATAGAACAATCGCCCAGCATCCGAAACCACGCCGAAAACCGAGGGCGTGCTATCGTGATCCCGCGTCCAGAGCGGCCAACCGATCCATTGCAGACCGCTTGGATAGTCAACCGCCACATCGTCGGCGACGGGATTGTTGTCCGCCGCGTGCCGAAAATGGGTCCACGAATCCGTGCGTTTGTTCAGCGGCTTTACCCGTTGTCGCCATCGGTCCGCTGCACCGATGAAAGCCATGCCGCCCGGCGCCAGGACGCGGAGTATTTCCCGCTCCGATAGGTCGAGCGTCCCCGGCACCAGCATCAGATTGACCAGATTGTCGATATATGGCAATCGGTGCCCATTCCAGTGTGATACGGAGACCCGTTCCGCCAGGCCGGCCCGATCGATTCGCGCGCGGGCCGCGGCCAGCGCGTCCGCGTCACGCGCGAGGCCTTGCACGACAACGCCGGGGGACGCCCCAAGACGCTGCAGCAGTTCTCCGTCACGAAACGCGACCTGCACGATCAGACCACGCCGCGCGTGGGCGATCCGCAGAATCTGTTCCGTTGGCACACCGCGTGACGCGCCGGCCGTGGCCGGTTCGGCCGGCCGCGCCGGTGCCGAGAAAAAACACAGCCCCAAGAACGCCAACCCAATACCATGAATCCGCAAAGCTGAATTGTTCATGCTGGTTACTTTCAGACGTTGGTGAGAGGTTTCTGCTCACAAGCAACTGGATTCTACCGCACCGTGTGCCGGCGCGCCCGACCCCGCACGTGGCGTTCCCTCTTAATCTTACTCTTACTCTTAATCTTAATCTTAATCTAATCCCTCTTCGCGCGGCGCCGTACAACCAAGGACTCGCGGAGAAGCTCTGGCAACAATATACGTTCCGTTCAATCGTAGCCCTGCATGGTTCAGAATACGGCAAACCGTTGAACAATGCTAATGCGGTGGCCCGCGACGGACGACGTGGACAGACCGAAGGCTAGTCCGTCGGCGCCAGGATGCGAACCGGGCCCAACAGTCCAGACGGCAGCAGCGGCGAATCCTTCTTGAATTTCGTGATGTTGGTACGCGTGCGCCGCTCGGCGCGCGGCAGTTGTTGATCACCAATCAGCCGGTTTGGCCACAGGTTCACAATCTTCACCTCAAGCCGGTTCACGCCACTCCGCGCCGCCGCCGAAATATCGATCCGAAACGGTGCCATCCAGACGACGCCGAGTTCCGTGCCGTTCAATCGCACGTCCGCCAGGTTCTTCACGTTGCCGAGATCCAACATCCAACGCGTGCCACTCGATCCCGCGTCTTTCGGCAAGGTAAATGTTGTCGTGTACGTTGCCGGTCCCGCATAGTATCGAATGGCCGGTTCTGGACGCCGTGTCCAATCGACCAGTTTGGCAAAGACGACCGACTTCGGGCCACGCCGGGCGGGATCGAAATGCACCGTCCAGGGCCCATCGATCGTTTGCCGTGGCTCATAGTCGGGGAAGTTCGGCTCTCCGGTACCGGCTGCATTCAAGTCGACCGGCTCACGAAAAACAACAAACACGGATTGTTCACCGGCCAATCGCATCGGGATCGCGGTGTGCCCTTTCTCCTGGTGAAATTGTGTTGCATCACGGTGGTCGCCGGTAATCGGATCCCACAGTTCCGGCCGCCGTCCCCGAACGCGAAACAGCACGTCAAGATCCTCGGGACGGTCGTTGCGGTTGACGACATAATAGATGTCGGCGTCGTCGGTCGCACGGTGCACGTAGTCAAGCAAAGTATGGGAATCGCCACGGGTCCACGTGAAGTCCGGGCCGACGCCGTCGTCGTGAAGAATCGCGCGCGCACTCTTTCCGGAGATCATGCGTCCTTTGCCATGGCGAACAACGCGTGGCTCGTTACCCGGCGGTTTGCCCCAAAGCGTATCGACGAGTTGGCCAAACGCGACGTCTGACGCGGGAGCACCGGTCAGGCTGTACTGACGCGTGGGTCGTTGGCCGACCACCGTCGCCCCTTGCTGAACCAGCTGGGCGATATGTTCCAGCGTGGCCAGGCTGATCGCGTTGTGCGGCGTAAGCGATAACAGGTGATAGCTGGTCCCGTCGGGGAGCACGATACGTCCTTGCGGGTCGACGCGAGTCCGAGTCAGCAGTGCCGTCGTATCGGTCACGTCGTAGTCATAGCCGGGCAGCACGCCGGCCGGATCATCGCGCTTCAAACGGACGAATGATGGAATATTCTCGCCGTAGTAGTACAGCACGTCGGACACGGGAAGACCTTGTTGGAGCACGAATTGGCAGCGGTTCAAATAGCCGATAAACGCTCCGGCCTGATCCCACCATGTAACCTGCGGGTTCAAGTGCGTGCCGGCGAAATAGTCTTGGCCCGGTAGCCCCATTTCGGGCGGCGAACAATCGAAAGTGTGCCACATGGTCAGATTGTGGCCCTCGCATGCGGCCCGATCGAATGTGGGCTTGAGCATGCGCGGGTCACGTTCCCATTGCGGGCCGATCGACGTGAATGCCTCGGCCAAGGCGATACGTTTGCCGTAGATGTGCGCGGCCGAGGAAGTCTGTTTCACGAAGAACCGCTCGTCATCCTTCACGCGGTGGGTCTTGGCGCGTGCCCAGAATTCGCCCATCGGCAGATCGCTGATGCCCAGGTTCATCAACGCGTCGATCGGTGCGGCATGCGGTCCGCCCGACTCGGGATGGATTCCCATGCCCAGTGCATGTGCGTGTCTGGCGAATACAATGTAGTCGTTCGTCGCGATCAGGTCCGCCAGAGTTCGCCGCAGATCGTTCAGGAACCGCGTTGATACTTCCCGGCTATCGACGATGTAATTCGCCATGACCGGGAGGTAACGCGTCATGTCGTAGCCGCGCAGACGCCTGAATTGCGCCGGCATCTTCGGCGTCCAATTGACCGGCCCCAACTCCCAGCTGTCCGTGTGCAGAAAGCGTAGCGAGCGGCCAATGTACGGCTTGGCGTCGGCGAGGATCGGGATCATGACGCGTTGCCAATAGGACTCGAATGCGTCGCGGTCCAGGTAGTCAATGGCCAGTCCCGCCCAACCGTCACTGTGCGTGGAGACCATTGCGCCGGTGATGGTATAGCCAAACCGCAGGATCTTCCAGCGACCGGCCGGCACGTCCCAATCCAAGGTGCCGTCTTTTTTCAAGTTTCGGGTCAGATTCAACACGTCTTTGGAACGGCACGCCATGTCATCCGGTGACGCCGGCGCCGTATCGAGCAGATGCCAGGCTTTTGTGGCGCTGAACCGACCGGGCAACTTGTAATAGGCCTTTTCTTCAAAATACTTGATGCCTTGCCCGGTCGGCCGGTTCGGCGTCACGCGTTGACGTCCGTTGTACAGAGCGACTCTGACCGTGGCCTGAGTTGCCGACGCAATCCGTTGGACTGGAAACGCGACCACGGCCACGTCGCGGTAAAACCCGTCACGACCCTTGGGCTGGGCCAACTTGATGGTCAGCCGGTGTCCGCCGTCGACATCTGTTTCCGACCACGTCAGTTTCTTGGCGGCATGTTCGGGCAACACGCCGGGTCCACCCAGGTTCCAGCCGCTGAGGATATTGAAACCGAGTTCCAGTCCGAGTCGATCGGCCTCGGCCAGCGCGAAAGTGAACAGTTTGCGCCACTCGGGAGTGGCGAAGTCGGGGCCGTGTGGGACGGCGTGGTGGCCACCCTGCTCGGCACCGCCGGCGTCGATGACATTCGCGCCGCCGTAGCCTTTGGCTTTCATCTGCTCCAGATCGCGCGTGATTGCCGCGCGCGTTACGTTGCCGTTGAGCCACCACCACCAGCAACGCATGCGGGCGATCCGCGGCGGCCTGGCCCACCCGTCCTCCAGCGGCATCATCGCCTTGCGCGATGAACTCAACTCCGGCCAAACGGGCTCGCCAGCCCTGACCGCGCGTACATTACATGATCCGACAAGTGCCACGAAAAACAAAGCGAAAAGTGTGTGCGTCAAGAAGCGTTGCATTGCTGCGACTCCGGTGTGTGGAAACAATGTGATTTGACTGCATTGGTCATTCTAACGCGCCGCGGGCACTCGAGAAACAACACCAGGCGGCGGCACGGGAGAACCGGTTTGGACGGAGGGCCGCACGGGACGCGGAGCAAAACTCGCTTTAACAACACGCCAGACCGCGTGGACCAAGAAGGCGGCATGAAGCGTGGTCGCAAGAATGTACGATGGACTTCCCGGTCCATCGAAGAAGCGGATGAACGCCGAGCGCGTCGCGGATCCGGCTCACGCGAAGATGCCCTGCGTGGTTAGCGGTCGCACTGAAATGGAGACCGTGGGCAGGCAGCGACGGGTCACCGTTTTCGTAATCCGTTCTCTCATTGGCTAATCCTCCTGGTTCACGGCGACATCGATCCGATGTCGATGTCCGAAAGGCGAAACTCGACCATCGCGGTGAAGGTATCCGCGGCACCATAATAGAGTTGCACCGTGTCGTCACGCGCCACGATACCGGTTGGAAACACGACTTGCGGTACGAACCCGGAGAACTCATAAGCCATGTCGGGTTTCCAGAGTGGCTGGCGGCCATGGCCAATTACGTGTGCGGGATCTTCGAGGTCCAACAACATTGCACCAGCCGCGTAAGCACCCACTTGGCCGGCGACATCGGTGCGACGACTCGCGTGGTAGATCTCTAGCCATCCGGCTTCGGTTCGCAACGGAGGCGTGCCACCGCCCACCCGGTCGGTTTCCCAATCGGTAGTGCCGCCGTGCAGCGGCTGGTGTGATCCCCAGTGGAACAAATCGGGGGAGCGGGCAAGCCATATTTCCGGTCGGCAAAAGGGATGCGCCGTCGTGGGACGGTGCAGGGCGACATACTGGCCGTCGATTCGTTCGGGAAACAAAACGACATCTTTGTTTTCCGGGCAGAAAATGATCCCATGACGCTCGAAATTCACGAAGTCATCCGTCGATAGCAACGCCGTGGCGGCCCCGTGCCGCGACACGGCGACGTAGGTGATCCAATAGCGATCACCGAGTTGCACGATCCGAGGGTCTTCGATGCCATACTCTTCCCAGTCTTCCCGTGGCAACAACCGCGCCGTCTCCCAGGTATCGATCCGACGCCCGTCGTGACTTCGGACGACGCACAAATGCGACGTGAAGGTGAGGCGAAGCAAGCCGTCTGCTTGACGGCGTACCACCCGTGCATCTGGCGATTCGATGTCCTGGTTCGCCATCCAATCCGTGACGATTCGCCCTTCTTGCCAGCGTGGCAACGCGGTGAAACCGCTGCGCCGCTGGCGCGGCCGTTCGGAAATCCGTACCAGGAGAACCACGTCGCCGTCGTGTTCGATCACGCCTGGATTGAACGTGCCTATAACCTCAAGCGTGTCGTGTGAAGGAACGATATCTTCCGGTCGAATCAGCAATTGTTGAAACCGTCGTCGGACCATGGCATTCTCCCCGAGACCAACTGATTTCGTCGCGGCGGCATCCGCCGCCGGGAGCGTGGTCCGCTGGTTGCCGTCGACGGCTGGAAGCGGCCGCTACCCGGTCGCCAGCCTGGTGGCGGCCGCGGCCACGGCGAGTGAGTCACGGCCATTCTGTGCGGTAATCCGTCGCTGATGGTGGCGATCACGAATCCAGGCGAGCTGGTCACCGAACATCATGCGTAACAATTCTCCATAGCGGTGTATCTTGGGCTCCCCTTCGCCGGCGTTCAGTTCGATCATTTGATAGACGTCCAGCGGCTTGTGTCGCCCTTGGCAAATGCGATCTTTTGCAGCGTACACTTGGGTGACATCCAAACGAGCCTGGGGAAACAACTCGCCAAGCGTGCGTGTCGCGGCTTCGTCCGCGATGGCATGGACGCGGACACGCGTCGGAATCCACCCGAACAGCGTGACATCGCCCCGTTCAAACACGAGCCGAAGTTCTTGCCGGTCAAGGCGCCCAGGCTGGTGAAATCCGTGATAGAAATTCATCAGCACCGTTTGGCCGTATTGCACCGTGCATTGCACCTGTTCTTCGATGTGAGTGCCTGGCCGCAGTGTGCGTTGCGCGGCGACGACGCTGCCAGGTCCGAGCCAACTGGCCAGCAAATCGAAGAAATGAACACCGTGCTCGATAAAGATGCCACCGCTTTTTCTACGGTCCCAGAACCAGTGATCCGGTGGCAGTCCTTCGTCGGTAGCGTAATTCTCGAAAAAGCCGTGGAGTAACTCGCCAAGCGTCTGGGATTCGATAAGTCGCCCGATTGCGTCGGCGAGCGGGTTGTAACGCTGCATCAAATTGGCCACCAGAAGCCGGTCGTGCTCGTGGGCGACGGCGATCAGCTGGTCGGCCTGTTCGACGGTCAAAGCCAACGGCTTTTCGCAGATCACGTGCTTGCCGGCACTCAATGCGGCCAGCGCCTGTGCGTGGTGCAGGAACGGAGGGGTCGCAATATAGACCAAATCGACATCGAACCGTTGGAGTAACCGATCCACATCTTCTACGTCAGGAATTCCGAATCGTCTGGCGACCGCGAGCGCGGCTTCACGGTGGGTTCCCGCCATGGCGACCAGCTTCACGCCCTCGAGTTGGGTGAACTGCTGGAGTGCAAAGAGGCCGAAACTGCCACAGCCGATCACTCCCAACTTAATCTCGTGTAAGTCCTGCATGTTGTCCGACACTCCACATCCATCACAATCCCAATTCGAGCATCGTCAAGCGGCCTTCCTAATGCGGGAGGCCCGCAACTCATAAGGGAGTACGCCCTTGTTCCGCAGCGCTCCCGTTGTTCGCTTCGAAACATGCGCGCACCGTGCGCGCATGTGACAGCCTAAGAATCTAACGGTCTCGCGGAAGTGTCTTGGCACTAGCCGCGCTGCGGGCCCATTCCACTGCCACTCTAACGTTCGCGTTGTTGTGCTTCCAGACCCCGTTACTTGGTCCCGCGCTGGCGCGGCGGATTCGTGTCAGCCGCACAATCGCTCCATTAGCGGCTTCAGTTCCACGATGGCAAAACCGGTTGCCGAATCGGACATTGCGTACGGCATGTAAAGATACTCTCCATGCACGACGGCGCCGCACGTGTACACAACGTTTGGCGTGTAGCCTTCACGCTCTTCTTCCGTCGGCATGATCAAGGGTTCGTCCAGATGGCCAATAACCTTGAGCGGATCGTCGCGGTCCAAGAGTATGGCTCCAATCGAGTAAGTCCGCATGGGGCCGACGCCGTGCGTCAACAACAGCCAGCCGGCGGATGTTTCAATTGGCGACCCGCAATTGCCGATCTGCATGAACTCCCAAGAGTGCTTCGGCGTTCGCAACAATTCGGCGGTTTCCCAGAACTGTGGAATATCCGAGTACATAATATAAAGGTTCACGCCATCGTTGCGCGAGCACATCACGTAATGACCATTGACTTTGCGAGGAAACAACGCCATACCCTTGTTCCGCGCGCAGGCTCCGTTGAGCGTATGGACACGGATTTGGTGCAAGTCGGTCGTTTCCATGAGCTGCGGCAGCGCGCGGTAGCCGTCGTACGCGGTATAGGTGCCATAGTAGACCACGGAACCGTCGTCATCGACGAAGCGGACAAGCCGCAAGTCTTCGATCCCGCGGCTCTCGTTGTCACTCTGTGGGAAGATCACCATCTGGGAAATGTCCGCATCGTCTGGAAGAAGCAGTTGATAGTTCTCGTGGGCCAACCAGCGGACGCCTTCAATCGTTTCTTCCAGTCGCGGGATGTCCGGATTCCTTCGACACACTTCGGAAACCGCATGTTCCAGTTCCATCATTGTGAAGCGGTCGGGCAGGCCGCCCAGCACGAGGTCCGCGGACGGCCGATCGATGGCCATCTCGCGGAGCTTGCGGCGAAAGATTGGCTTGACGAAAATCTGATCGGGAGAAAGGGGGACGCGCCGCGGCAGCACGCCGGGCGGATTGAACTGAATCGATTGGTCAGGTTGGATCACTCCAGTCCGGAATAGGATCGACGACATGTGGCCCTCGCCCAAGGCGCGCAGGCTCATGATGAAGCGCAGACCGCCTTCCCGTACCCCGTCCTGGTTCGGGTGCGGGACGATTGACGGGTTAAACAACGCTGCCGACGCAATGGCGTATTCCATCGTGAAATACGAGCCCAACAGCCGGCGCCGGCTCTGATTCAAGCGATCATGCGCGCCAATCAACTCGGCTGCCTCGGCATAGTGCTCGTCCAGAGTTCGCTCGAGCTCGACGTGCCGATGCGCGAACTTTTCGAGGACTACTCGCAGCAGCGACGCCACTTCGTCCTCGGACAATTTCGCCACGCGTTCGAAGATGCCCTGTACGCGCGATTCGCCGCCGTAGAAAAACGGTAGCGTAATGACCCATTTCTTTTCGGCTTCGAAATGGATGGGAAGACGCTGTACCGCAAGGGTGGACTTCATCGGTACTCCTCGGTAACGGAGCATATCGGGGGCCCTCAAGATGGCGCACCGCTCTTTTCCTTGGTCGGTGGGTCTTCCAGCCTCGACGGCTTGCCGTCACCGGCCTTCATGGAGCGTATCGACAGCAGTGACAGAAGCCAAGCCAGGGTCGACTCGGCACCTTGGTTCTCGTTCATTCCGCTTGGTTGCAGGCCGTCGCGGCACCCACCGGTCTCGTAGTCGTAAAGCACGCGTTTGACCGGGTTCTTGCCCAAAAACCAATCGAAACATCGTCGCGCGTTCGCAACCCAGCGTTGATCGCGGGTAACATTGTATGCTTCGAGACAGGCCGCCAACAGGGCGTGAATCTCCAGCGGTTGCTGGTCGAATTCCGCGGGCTGGCCACCACGCTCGTACCAACCGTTATTACCAATTGGGGATACGGTCCCGTCGGGTGTGCTCTTCACTCGCAACAGCCAATCAAGTGAACACAACCCAAGCTCGACCATCTCCGGCCGCTGCATCCACTGGCCGGCCAGCAGCAACGCCTGAGGCAACCTACCATTTGCGTAAGTCAGCTTGTCTTCGGGCCAGACCCAGTTGTCGTCGGCGTTGGCCCGGAACAGGGCGAATAGTCGTTCGGACAGTTTCTCGCGAACGTGGCGCGCGTCGCTATCGCCGCTGTAATGACGAAGATACGCGTGCACTCCCACGATGGTGAACGCCCAGGCGCGCGGCGATGTGAAATGCTCCGCGGCCCGCAGCGTCCGTTGGAACAGGTCGACCGCGGCAGCGCGCATTCCGACAGTCGGCGCGTCGGCTACCGCAAACCCTAGTCCCCACAACGCCCGGCCGTGGCTGTCCTCCGACCCGACGTCCTCCAGCCAGCGGTGATCGTAAGACATGAAGTTACGAAAGCGACCCGTTTCCACGCTATATGCGTGCCACAGAAAACTCAAATAGGTTACCGCCATCGGCAATAACTCGGGTAATTGCGTGTGCCGCCAAGCCTGTACGGCGAAAAGCAAAGCACGAGCATTGTCGTCCGTGCAGTAGCCATGCTCACGGTCGGGAATCGAGTACCGGGCGTGTTGTAGAATCCCGACGTTGTCGGTCAAGTTGCACAGATGGTCCAGCTTCAATTCGGGCACCGCATGGAGCATCGCTGCCGACGGACCGCTGCGTGTCACCGCCTTGTCGCGAACGACCGATGGCTGAATACGCACTTCGTCAAAGACTCGCAGGTAAGACCTTGCCACTTGACGCCAGACAAAGTCGCGCGTGAACAGGTACGCTCGTTTTCGCATCGCCTGCCGTTCGACCTCATGATCCAGCAACCAGTTGACTTCCTGGGCCAGAGCATCCGGTTCGGCAAATGGAACTAACCGCCCGCGATCTTCGGCCAGCATCTCTTGGGCATACGAAAAGGGGGTTGAGACGACTGCCTTGCCAGCTCCCAACGCGTACGCCAACGTCCCCGATACGATCTGTTCCTTGTCGAGGTAGGGGACAACATAGACGTCTGCCGCGCCAAGAAACTCGCGTAACTCATCCAGGTCAACGTACTGGTTCTGAAACATGACATGGTCGAACACGCCCAGTTCTTCGGCCAGCAGCTGCAGTTTGTGACGATATTCTTCACCGCGGGCCTTGCGCACGTGTGGGTGCGTGGCGCCAAGAATGATATAAATGACATCGGGATGGACGCGAACGATCTCCGGCAGTGCGCGAATGACGTTCTCAATGCCCTTGCCAGGCGACAGAAGGCCAAACGTCAATAGCACCCGGTG
Source organism: uncultured Pirellulaceae bacterium (assembly GCA_964607555.1). Classification (GTDB taxonomy): domain Bacteria; phylum Planctomycetota; class Planctomycetia; order Pirellulales; family Pirellulaceae; genus JAJSAJ01. The sequence continues at coordinate 11,205 of CAZSOG010000016.1, forward strand.
ACCCTCGACGCCGAACTGATCCTTGTAGAAGGCCGGATCGACAATCGGCATGTCGGGAATGCCATGGGGAATTCTTGTGATCTTCTGGAACGGAATATCATAGACTTCGTGGAGAATCTTGACCGCCCGGTCCGCCATGACCACGACGCGGTCCGACATCTCGATCAACTGACATGTCGCCTTGCGGTATGGGTCGGCAGGGCTGCGGAGCACGGTGTGCATCGTCGTCACGACCGGAATGGAAATGTCACGCAACATGCCGAACAAATGGCTGCCCGCCTCGCCACCAAAGATGCCGAATTCATGCTGGACCAGCAGCAGATCGACGCTCCGAATGTTGACGAAGTCGGCCGCTAATCCGTAATCACAAACCTCTCCCTGTCGTACTTCAAAGCGGACACGGGCCGGATACGGATACCCCCCGGGCGTATCATTCACCGCGATCACCTGGCAGGCGTTCGGGTTCTTGAGCTCGGTACAGATCGCCCCGCACAGGTCGTGCGTAAATGTGGCAATCCCGCACTGGCGGGGCACATAGGTCCCAACACAAGCGAAACGGAGCCCCAAAAGGGTAGTCAAGCTGGCCATGCGCTGCCTCTCTGCATCGTCCTGGCGCGGGATCCATGTATGTCCGACGCCGAGACAAGGAAGAACAAACGAGTAAAGGGTAAGGATGCATCCTGCCGTTAGACAATCCGTGTCTGACACCCTTATTTCCTACTATTGTCTCCTACTATTGTACGTTATTCTACCGGCGCAAACCGCCGCCGGATGTCCAGCGTCGGCGGCGCGCCAGCGACTATTCTCTCGGTCGTTTTTCGTCGATCTACCGTGCGATCGGCTGGCGGCTTATGACAGCGCGCTGATCAACTACGGCCAACTATAGCACCCATGGGGCATCTACATCCGTGGATCGCCGGCACACTAGGTCCAATGCCGCACGCACGCTGCTACTTCCTCAATAGATAACCGTTCGGAAGCCGTTGCCGTAGCAGGTCGAATTGGTCCTGCGTCATATCCGATGATCTCAGATAAAGTGTTTTCAGTTGATTGAGTCGTGGAAATGATCCAATCGATGCCTCCGGTCCCAGTTCCAGAATCAGCTTCCTGAGTGACGAGACCGCCTGCAAGTCACGGAGTGCTGGGATTGGATCGACCGGCGTTTCTGCAATACCTAGATTTCGCAATTTCGGCAAGGACTCGAGTTTTTTCAACATGCCTGGAGCAAGTTCGACACGGTCCAACCACAGTGTTTTCAAGTTGGGAAAATCGTTCACCTTGAACGCGTCAAACGCGTCGGTTGAACAGATCCACAGTCGGGAGACCGTCGAGCAGTCCAAGTCCGGCGTGCTGTAGAAAGCCTGCCAGTCACTTTTCGTTGACACGCTTGCCTCATGAACGATGCGGTCTTGATCGATCCAAAGATCGCACGTCGACTGCGTCACCGGGCGCCAATAGTGTTTGATTCCCCGTATTCGTTGCGTTTGTTTGGCGATGTCACCTCGCTGACGAGTAACACCTGCCCACGCGATGAGGAGTCCGATGCCCGCGCCCAGCAGCAGGAACATTCGCAGGCTCAAACGAAATCGGATAACACGAGGCACGTGTGGCCGCCAGTCTGTTGAACGCGTATCGGAAGCCAGCCGGACGTCACCTCGAACCGACTTGTCGCGTCGAAATAACGTACCGGCAGATGCGGTTGGGAAGACCTCAAGAAGCCTGGCAGACGCACGCTGTCGAGGCTGTCACGAAACCGTCTCGGCGGGGCGCCAATCCGCTTCTTCGACGGACTTAGACGTCCATCGTACATACGTTCCGCCAAGATTCTCTCAGCATTCGGATGTTCTTGCCCATAATCTTCTTGCCATTCTTCACCACCGCAAACAGTCTACCGCGCGGCGGGCATTCGAGAAACAACACAGAGGAGTGGGGCACGAGAATCGGTTGAAACCGGAGGGCGTGAATCGGCACCAGATCGCAATCCGGTGTTTCGCGGCAAAAAAAGAAGTGCGGGTGAGAGGAGTCGAACCTCCACGTCCTTAACGGACACAGGAACCTGAATCCTGCGCGTCTGCCAATTCCGCCACACCCGCATGCATGCCATCCGCTCCTCGCGCGCGCCGTTAAGCAGCGGGCCTTGGATCGGGAGAACGGCGAGATCGCGCCCCTGGGGGGGGCCGCGTCTTATTTGGGCCAAGCTCCATTTATAGTCCATGACACCGGTCCGGTTCAAGGGGTTCGGGCGAATCGGATGTCGGGTACAATGGCAAAGTGCCGCGTTTCTGATGATATGTCTCCCAGCGACCGGACCGTTGCCGCGATGCCCCATACGATTCAACCTGACAAAGCGCGCCGATTTGCCACGCGCGTTGTCCAGCAGCTGCGTGAGGCTGGGCACGAGGCCTATTGGGCCGGCGGTTGCGTGCGTGACCAGCTGCTAGGACTCGAACCACACGACTACGACGTCGCGACCAGTGCCAAACCGGACGAAATCCGGCGTTGCTTTACCCGTCGTCGTACGTTGCCGCTCGGCGCCGCGTTCGGCGTCATCACGGTCCTCGGACGGTGGGGTGAAGGTCAAATCGAGGTCGCCACGTTTCGCCAGGATGTCGGCTACAGCGACGGTCGGCACCCGGATGATGTCGTTTTCAGCACCGCACAACTTGACGCCCAACGGCGTGACTTCACGATCAATGGCCTGTTTTACGATCCGATCACTGATAGCGTTATCGACTTCGTGGGCGGCCAGGAAGACCTGCACGCCGGCGTCATCCGAGCGATCGGCGACCCGACCGAGCGAATCGGCGAAGACCGCCTGCGTATGCTACGCGCTGCCCGGTTCGCCGCTACCTTCGATTTCCAGGTCGATCCGGCAACCCACGCGGCGATTGTCGACAACGCCGATCGCATTGGCGAAGTCAGCGCCGAGCGCATCGCGGGCGAAATGCGGCGCATGCTCGTCCACCCGCGCCGGGCGCTGGCGGTCACGCTGTTGCAAGAAATGATATTGTTGCCCGTGATTCTCCCGGAATCAAGCGGCGTCTTGACCCCCGATGCCGACCCGGCACCGGCCGGCCAATCCGATTCCCAATCGGCTTGGTTGACGACCCTCGCTTTACTGCGCGCGCTGGATCGGCCGACCTTTCCCGCCGCCCTGGCGGCGCTGTTGCGTGCCGTCTACCGACACGTTGCCAATCCCGCGCAATTGGTTGCAAGAATCGGCCAACGCTGGAAACTGTCCAACACCGAATTGAACCGGACCGCGTGGATGCTCGCGACGGAATCGATGATCCGTCATGCGGATCAATGGCCGTGGCCCGAAATCCAACGCGTTCTCGTCGCGCCTGGCATCGATCAGCTGATGGGACTCGCCGAGTCCGTGGTGCGTGTGGAGAAGAGCAATGCATCGGGAGTCGCTTTTTGCCGAGAGAAACTCTTGCTGCCACCCGAAGAACTGGACCCCCTACCACTGGTTACCGGCGATGACCTTCGGCAAGTTGGCCTGCAACCTGGCCCCATGTTTCGTGTTATCTTGACGGAGTTGCGCGATCAACAACTCATGGGTCAGCTCACTTCAAAACAAGCGGCGCTGGCCGAAGCCAAAGCGCTGGCCAGGCGCCTTGCAGAGCTGGCGCGGCAGGACGACTGACCGCGGGAATTGGTCTTGAAAGCTACAGAAGACTTGGTTGCCAAAGTGTACGACGGACTTCCTAGTCCGTCGCGGCCGACGCGAAGCGCTCCGTGACGGCCGTTTCGTTACCGTCTTTGAATCCAAAGTCCC
>CAZSOG010000017.1:0-14928 GCA_964607555.1 uncultured Pirellulaceae bacterium
GGGGCGCACCGCTCCAACAGCAGCAGAGCCGAAGGTGTGATTGTCGTCACGGCAATACCGGCCTGCTCCAGCGCGCGCACGAGCGGCAACAACATCTCGGTTTCCCCCGCCACGCCGAACGCTTGGGTGTCATGGACCACAAAATCACACACGACTTCCTCGGCGGAGACCGGTAAATGCTCCTCCAGCGCATATCCCATTGCCTCGCGATTGCGCACCATCCGCCGGCTTGGCAAGACCATCGAAGCACTCAGGCACCATTGGCTCGGCACGGCCAGCAGCACCGGCTGGCCCGCATATCCCGCCGAGTGCATCGCCTCGGCCAGCGCATCGACAGCCATCGGATCGGGCGCCGCAAGCTCGGTCAGCGTCCGGTCCTTTGCAAGGCAACCGAAACGGTACGCGCCGTGGTGAAATCGGTATTGCACGAGCCATGCTGTTTTTGGCACGATTACGCCTCGACGTGGGCGGCGCCCACAACAAACGGGAAACCGGACACGGAATTTGACGCCAAACCCGCCGCGGGCACCATTGGCCGGCCGCGGACGTCGCCCACAGCCTCATACGCGGCGGCCCCCGCACGAGGCGCCGCCGTCACAATTTTTTGTTCCACGACCCAATCAAATCGACTCACCGCGTGGACGTCCTCTCTCGTCAATGTTGGTGCTGCCAGTGCGTCTAATGCACCTTGAGCTTCATCGTGATCAGTTTGCCGTCATACCGCAGCTGAACACGGTCGTCGTGCACTTTCTCGAGTGTCGCGGTCCGCCCGCCCGCCGTCACCACATTGCCGGCGCGGACCACGGTCATTCGTCCCTGATCATCCTGAAACATCGCGGCACCGCCGCTGCGGTCGGGCATCGTCCCGACCAAATGCACGGGCGGAGGCGGCGTCACTATTTTTTTCGGGGGCGGCTTTTTCTTGGGGGCCGGATCGTAAAGCGGGCGTTGAAAACGGCGTTTGAAAAGTCGTTTCCAACGCGCGGACAGATCCCGTGGCTTGGTCGGGCCGCGTTTCAACCCCGCCTTTCCGGTGGCGCTTGCCGTCGCAACCGGTGGCGTTGGGATCGACACGGGAGTCCGCACCGACCAGACGACCAGCGCGATCAGCCCGCCCAAAACACCGATCGTCAGCACGCGCACCAACGCTTTCGATTTCATCATCGGCACAACACCTTCACCATCGAAAATGCTTCCGTTTGTATGCGTCGCTTCCCCGGTTCTCGCGAACATAGTAGTCCAGCATGCCGTTGGGACCACCGGCGAAAATCCACAATGAATAACAGTCGGACTCGTCGGCCAGCCAGCCATCGAGCAGCGCGACTTTTCGCTGATTGACCCCCAACTTGCTGAATAACTCGGACGCCGAGAGGTCCGGGTGATCGCGCCGCAGCGCGACGATGCGATCGGCGGTAATGGGCCCCGCGGCGAGCGTGCCGATCAACCTGAGCACGTCACTGCGGCAACGGTGGATGTTGACCTTCGCGCTGCCCCAGCACGTGATCGAATCGGCAAGATTGCGAATCTGCCGCCACTGCCGGCGCGCGTCATCGGTCGGCTCGATTTCCAGCAGATGCCCCCAACTGTCGAACGGACGCATGCCAAGAACACCGCCAGCCAACGGCTTCAGGTGCACCGCGGCGCCGCCGCCGAATCGACGCAGCGTCTCGGTCGCCCGGCCCGGTCCCACCACCGCCCTTAGCCGGTTGATGTTCAGCTTCCGGCTCTCATCGTCCAAAGTGACGCGAAACAACGTCTTGCCAAGTTCGACGGACTCATTGAGCGGCAACGCACGCCGCCGCTCCGCGTCGCTTTCCACGTAGCGAGCGACCAGCCGTTCGGGGTCCGACAGCAGCACGCGCGACAAGAACAACGTGCCCCAGCGCCGTTGCAAGTCGACCTGTGCGCTACAGGTCTCTCCCGCCACCAGCAGACCATGGCGCGCCAGCGCGGTCAGGATCATGCCGGCCAGCGCGATCAGCAACACGGACATCAACAGAACAAACCCGCGCCGCGGCCGCCCGGTTCGCTTCGAGCGGCGAATAAGTTTCACCTGCGTGTTCATTTGCACCACCAGATTTCGGCAACCGGATTGGTCGAAGATTCGTCGAAAAACTCGATTTGACACCACTCGGGCACGACTCCTGAATACTCGCCATTCGAACTTGCCTGGCGCCGCGGCACGAATCGAAAACCGGATATGCCCGTCGCCAACAACTGCCGCGTCCCCAAACTGTTGGTCATTGCGTCGAGCGGCCGCTCATCACGCAGCAAGCAGCTGATGTTGGCGGTGCGTGCGACACGATATGTCACTTCAGCCGCGCGCAACGTGCTGAAATGGTCGCGCCCGCGCGTCCCCATGTAGCCGACCAACACGAACTGGTCCCGCATGACCGTCAACCGGCGCGCGTTGGCCAGATCGCGGCGGATGCGGTCGGCCAGCAACGGTTGCCACGGCCTGACCGGAGTGCGTTTGACCAGTTGCCGGCACTGTAGTTTCATGGTACCCAAGAGCCCCATGATGCTGACGACCAGCATCGCCGAAAGCGCCGTCGCGATCAGCAATTCAACGACAGTGAAGGCGCGGCACGCCGCGGCACGCTGCCGCGCCGCCGGCACGGCGCTCACGGCCCCGATGACGCCCCCGGCGGTTCGTCTCCGGCCGGCACCGGCAGGTCGATTGTCACCAACGGATGTGAACGACTTCTCCGCGTGCTCGGCTCGACTTGCAGGCGTACAATGTCCAACCCGAGCGTTGTTCGGTACGCTCGTGACACGACATGCGTGTGCCATCGCAGTTGCTCCTTTTCCGATAGGGTGCCATCGGCATCACGTGGCGCGTAGACACCCTGCCGCGCCCACTCCCATAACAGGTGATCGACACGCGTCAAAGCTCGGCGCGCCTTCGCTTCCGCCTGGATCTGCTCCGCGTTGCGCCGAAACGCAACCAGGATCCCAACCAGCAACGTGGATAGGATCGCCAGCGCCGTCAGCACTTCAATGAGTGTCAGGGCTGGTTGCTTGCCATAGCTGAAGGACCGCTTGGACATGGCTCTCACGCTCTGGATAGGTTGTACAGCCGGTAACGCCGGACACCAGCATCCACCGGCGTCGGTTGGATTGCGCGGTCGCGACGCAGACGGCATAAGTCGGCGTGGCGCCGCGTGCCGACACGTGAATCTGAGCGATACCCGTATTGACGTCGGCGTGCGGCGTCCGCACGCGCACGATGCGAATGCCGCGCGGCAATGGAAATGCGCAGTGCCGGCGCGCACCTTCGGCCGTCCGCACATAGGCCGCGCCCCGATCGAGTTCGAACACGATGTCGGCCGGCGCGAGAAACCGCCGCGCGTGGGCACGTGCCTGATAGTCGATAAATGCCAACCGACCCACCGTCTCTTCCAACCGCGCGGCGCGATACGGAGCGCGCAACCGGACGGTTGCGACGCCCGCCAGGAGCACCGTGATCGCCAGCACTACCATCAATTCAAGCAACGTGAAACCGTGTTTCATGTCTTTGCCGTCGGCCTCTCATTGTGGTTTTTGTGTTTCTCCGAGCTCCGTACTGGAAATGTCCTTGTCCGCGCCGGTGCCGCCTTCACGCCCATCGGCGCCGAACGATAGCACTTCGTACGCGCTGTCTCGTCCCGGTTGCACATATTCATAGGAATGCCCCCACGGGTCGACCGGCACCTTGCTCAGCAGTCTCGACGGGAACTTTTCGCTCGGTTGCGCCAGGATCGCGATCCCTTCGTCGTTGCTGGGGTAACGGTCGTAGGTCGCGTAATAGGTATCGAGCGCCTGGCAGATCCGCGAAATCTCAAGCTTGGCGACCGCTTGCTTGCCCGAGATCAGATACGACCGCGTTCCCAGCGCCACGGCACCGGCCAGCAAACCGATAATGACAATGACCACCATCAACTCGACCAACGTGAACGCGCCGTGCTTCGATTCGCGGCGCCTAGTTCTGCAGTACATTTCCAGCCTCCAAAATGGGCAGCAACGTGGCGAACAAAATGAATCCTACAAACCCCGCCAGGGCCAGAATCAGGATCGGCTCCAACACCGCGGTGAGCCGCTCCGATAGGTTCCGGACTTGCCGCGTATAATCGGCGGCCAGACGGTCCAGCATGTCCTCCAACCGCCCCGACGCCTGGCCCACCGAGAACACGTGGATGACCAACGGCGGAAACACGCCGGTCTGTTCCAGGGCGCTGCCGATGTCCTGGCCCGCCGCAATCGCCTCGTTGGCCGCCAACAAGGCCTCGCGAAATACGAGGTTGTTCGCCGCCCGGGCCGCAATCTCCGCAGCGGGCACGTAGTCGATGCCGCTGCGCAGCAACGTTGCCATCGTGCCGGCCAAACGGGCGATCGTCTGCCGCCGCGACATCGATCCGATCAGCGGGACACGCAGCAGCGCCCGGTGCCACAATCGGCGTCCCCGCCCGGTCTGAGCGAAAACGATCACCCCCGTCATAAGGACGGCCACCAGCGTTCCGATCGCCGGCCCGTAGTGCACCAGGAAATCACTTAGCGATTTCAAAACGACCGTCGGCCATGGCAGGCGCCGGCCCGCCTCCAACAACCCCGACAGCAGCATCGGAACGACCGCCGTCATCAAGAACAGCATGACACCAAGCGCCGTCAGGAACACGATGGCCGGGTACAGCAGCGCGCCGATGACGCGGTCGCGCTGCTGGTTGGACTCTTCGAGGAACCCCGCCAGCTGATCCAATACGCCCTCAAGGTTCCCCGTGTTCTCGCCGACTTCGACCATGCGCACGGCCAGTTCGTGAAACACATGCGGCTCCCCGCGCATCGCCTCGGCCAATTGAGCGCCGCTCGCCACACGGTCGCGCAGCAGAACCAGCGACATCTGCAAGTGCCCATGGTACTGGCGTATCAACGTCTCCAGAGCGTCGACGATGCCAATCCCAACGGCCAGCAGTGTCGATAGTTCGCGCAGCAACGCGGCGAGTTGCGCGCGGTTGACGCGGCGGGCCACCAGCCAGCGCCAGCCGCGGCCGGGCCCGGATTTAAGTGGCGATAACTCCTCGACGTGCAACCCGCGCGCCCGCAATTCGTCGCGCGCATGACGAGGTGACTCGGCCGAAATCGTTCCGCTCGCCGCTCGCGCGCGAATGTCCTGGACTTTGTAGTGGTAAACTGGCATGATGTGTGTCGCGTCCGCCCGGGGCGATGGTCCTTGCTCGACAACAATCCGGGTAACGGTTTGGCGGAATGGCGAAACCTGTTTTGGGAACACCTATCTTCGCGAATCCGCGTTGAGAGGCGGAAATCATTCGTGATGATTAGTGGAGATCGATGTTCCGATCGGTTCCCGCTGCATTCGACCAACGTGTTACAAATCGGGAAATCAGTTTACCAACAAGTGCCCGAATGACCATCTGCGCCGCTGTCCCACGTCCCACCAATAGTGTGGAACTCGGGTAGGCTGTGAAAATATTGGGGTTGACGCCGAAAGGACCTTATACCGCCGCCACTTGGAAATGTCCTGTGCGAGTTCGACCAACGGGAGAACGGGCCGCGCCAATGCACGGTCCATTTGGACGAACCTAACCGCCTGAAGTATATCCGGTTCTTATGCCGTTTGCGAACCATCGGCCATTGGGACCTCACAGGGGTCGATCGAAGCACCTTGGCCGAAGGCCATATTCAACCCTGACAACGGCAGAAAACAGATAACCGTCCAGCCGCTCTGATCAATGTGTCAATCCCAGACTCTTAACAGCCCAGCTAGGGTCCCCACGGATGGGTGAAGCCGGCGCTCGATACCGCGTCTACCATCCGCTCGGCGACGCCCGCGACACTACTTGAATGACACTACTCGAACGTCGTGACGCGAACGACCTCGTCAATCGACGTAATGCCTTCGCGCACTTTGCGCATGCCGTCGTCGTACAACAACATCATGCCTTCGGCCGTCGCCTGGGCGCGAATCGCCTGCGCGTTGGCGTGGCTCTGGACAAGATCCCGAATCGCGTCGCTGACTTTCAGTAGCTCGAAAATCCCAACACGCCCCTGATACCCGGTGCGCCGGCATTCCGGGCAGCCCACCGCTTCATGGCGACGTGCCGATCCATCCCCGGTGGAATCGCCCCCGCCAACCGGCCGCTTGCAACGCGAACATAACTTGCGGACCAGCCGTTGCGCCAGCACCGCGATCACGGAACTGGCCGTGAGATATGGTTCGATGCCCAAGTCCAGCAGGCGAGTCAACGCGCTGGCCGCGTCGTTGGTGTGCAGTGTCGAAAACACCAAGTGCCCGGTCAACGCGGATTGAATCGCCATCTCCGCCGTCTCCTGATCGCGGATTTCACCGACCATGATGATGTCGGGATCCTGTCGCAACACATGCCGCAGCCCCTTGGCAAAAGTCAGCCCCTTTTTCTGGTTGATCTGAGTCTGGCTGATCCCCTCGAGTTGGTACTCGATCGGATCCTCGAGCGTCAGCACATTCAGACCCTTCGCATTGATTTCCTGCAACGCGGCATACAGCGTCGTGCTTTTCCCGCTGCCGGTCGGACCGGTCACCAGCAGAATCCCGTGGTCGCGCCGAATAAGACGCCGCAAATTATCGCAGTTTTGTTGCAGCATGCCCAGTTCCGGCAACGTGTACAATTGCACATTCTTGTCCAGAAACCGGATCACGACACGCTCGCCATAACTGGTCGGCAATGTCGCGATCCGCAGGTCGACCAGCCGGTCGCCAAACTCGACCGTGGCGCGGCCATCTTGCGGGAGCCGCTTCTCGGCAATGTTCATCCGCCCCAGGATTTTCAGCCGGCTAGTCACTTCCTCCTGGTGCATCTTCGGAATCCGCAGCGTGTCGAACAGCACGCCGTCAATGCGCTGGCGCACCACCACGTCGTCCTCTTGCGGCTGAATATGGACATCCGAGGCGCGCGCTTGAATCGCTTCATAGAGAACCGAGTTGACCAGCCGAATCATGGGCGGTTTGTCGACCCCATCAAGCAGATCTTCCTGCATGGCAAGCGTGGTCACGTCCGTGTCCGCGTCTGCATCCAGCAAGCTCACCGCGTTGTTCGCCTGGCCGTCCCGCTGTTGATAAGCAGCATTGATGGCGGTCAAGATGCAATCTTCGGGCACGAACAACGGACGCACGTCACGCCGCATATGCCGCCGTACCATGTCGAGAGCAGGCCAACTGTCCGGCGAACTGATGGCGACGGTCAGCGGGCCATTGCTGGCATCCGCGTCTTGTGTGCAGAAGGCAACAACGCCATGTTGGCGCGCGAAACGGATCGGAAAACGTTCCACAAAAGCAGCCGAAACTCGCTGCCCGCGCAAGTTATCCGTATACGAAACATCCAGCACCTCCGCGCACGCCCGCAGCTGGGCCTGCGCCGGCAACTGCTCGAGCGACGGCTCGGTACGGGCGTCACCAGCCTCACCCCGCGCATCCGTATCGAGTTCGGCAACGGCGCGCGTCGTGACGGCGCGCCACCGCGCCCGAATCCCCGATCCCGACGTATTGGTCGTCGCGGTCATGGCGCCCTTTCTCCCCGACCGCGCCGCGCGCTGCCCCGCGCCCGCGCAACGGTCGCCCGATGCCGCCACGCACTGGACTAACGCATCCAAGTGGGCCGCGATACCGGATAATCGCGGGAAACGCACGCCTTGCGCGCATCCTGCTCCGAAATGTACTGCAAGTCTCGAAACTTGTCGTCCTGCAGTATAACCGGTCGAATGAAAACAAACATCGACGAACGCGTTTCCGATTTGGACGTCAAGCCAGTAGCCGACCGCACGATCGGGATGCGATTCAACAAGGGGAGCCCCTTGTAGTCATGGGATTTCGAGCCCCGGTTCAGGCCGCCCAAAATAATGGTGTGGCCGTCCGGCACATTGACCTGACTGGTAACCTCCTCGGTCTGCCGCGGTGGCGGAATCCCCTCCGAACCGGCGCCGGTAAACGTGTTGACCGTGATGGCGATGTCCAACTGAAGACTGGTTTCGTCGCGGATTCTCGGCGTCACCGTAATGGTCGTTCCCGCGTCGGCAAAACCCGCGAAACTCGTCGTGGCAACGGTTTGCGACGCGTTGACACTCGTAAACGGCACTTCCTCCACGCTGGTCAACTGCCCCGTCGCGTTGTCCGCAACCACGATGCGTGGTGCCGATGTCACCCGCGCGCGGCGATGCGTGACGAGCGCTCTGGTCACGACATCCGCGGTTTGCGGATCGACTAGCGTGCCGTTGAATCCAAGCCCCGGAACAAGCGCCAATGAGCCAGTGACCGGATCGACCGTGCTCAGACCATAAGACGAGAACGCCAGGATCCGCTTCAAGCCCGAGCGATCTCCGCCCGACACCTCCACCCCCAACGAAAAGTCATGGCTCGTGTCGATAATCACGAACTTCGCTTCGACCATCACCTGAGGGCGTGGCTGGTCCAGTTTCTTGATCAGCTCCTCATACAAACGGTGCACCGCCGGCTCCGCCACGACGATTAACGTGTTGGTGTGAATATCGCCGGTGATCCGCGCCCGCCCCAACAGCTCGCCGCCGGGCAGCGCCGCTTCCGCCGCGCCGTTTTGCGCCGGCGCTGCCGCCTCCGCCATCGCGGCGCCATTCGGCGGAGTCGTCACGGCCGGTGGAATCGGAGAATCGGCCTGCCCAACCGGCCCCGGCATCCGGTTCGGACCGACCACCGCGTTGGGACGCGCAGGCCGGATGCGACCGTCGGTCGGCAAACGCCGCAAGCCGCGCGGCCGCCGCAAGCCCGTTGCCGTGTTGCTCTCAATCGAACGGATCGTCTCCAGCAGCTCCTGCACCGGCAGATTCTTGATCTTGTAAAACCGAATCGGGCTCTCTGGCGTCTTGAGTGCCACGTCGCGGACGCGCCGGAGCTGTTCGATCTGGTCGTGCACCGACTGGGGGGCCGTCACGACCAACAGGTTTTCCGCCTCGTCGGTCGTCGATCGGTACAGCCGCGAGTCGCCTTCGGGCATCAAAAGCGCCTGCACCAGTTTATCGATTGTACTGGCCCGGACATTGGTGAACTGATACGTTTGCGTGATCAGTCCCAACGGCCGATCCAATGCCTTGATCAGCGCCTTCGCCTCCTCAACTTGGTGTTTCGAACCAAGGATCAACAGCTGGTTCGAATGCTTGTCGGGAACGACTTGCACTTCGGGTTCCCCCTTGAGCGATCCTTCGGCGCGCAGCTTCGCCGATAAGACCGATATCACCTGCGTCGCCAAAGGTTCGACCGACTGATGTTCCACCGGCATGAACTCGATCGTGACCTTGGACTTGGGCTGATCCATATACTGGATCCAATTGGCGATCTTCAGCATGTTCGTTGCATAGTCGGTCACGATCAATGTCTTTGCTTGCGGCACCGTGACCGTGTTGCCCCCAGGCTCGGTCAGAAATGGTTCGATCAGCTTCGCTACATCATCCACTGCGGCGTACTGCAGGACAAATGGCTGCGTTACCGGCGTTCCGCCGCCGTGTTTCTGGATCATGTCGGTCGCCTTGCCGGTCGGTGCCACGTTCGGCAACTGTTCCACCTTGACGATTTTTTTCCACCCTGGAACCTCCGCGTCCACCAGGGCTAGATCGCATATCCGGAGCGCGCTCGCCAACACACCGCGCAGCGACTCGACAGGGATCTCGCCCGGTGCCTTGATGTTGATCGGTTTGTTTGTGATCTCCTTGTCGTAAAGGACGTTGAGATTCAGTTGCTGGCTGACATAGTCGACAAGCGTCTGGATCGGGATCTCCTGCGGGAAATTCAGTCGTACGGTTCCCGTCGGCTGCTTGGGACCCGAGGTAACAGCGGCGTCTTGCCCCAATACCGGTCCGGTCCGTACCGCCATTGCGGCGAGAGCCAAGATGAAGTAGACGCACTTCAGAACCTGCGCGGACATACGTCCCGCGCCTCGCCGTATCTGCGGCGTACGTCGATTAGGCCGAACCGCACGCCGTTTCGCTCCCGCGGCCTCGGTCAATACGCGCGCCATTCGGTCATCCAACATCTGCCGGTTCGTCACGGTTACTGCCCTCGAGATAAGAAAAGAGCGGGGATTTGAAGCACGCATGCAAGAACACATGGTGCGCCGCACCAAATCGGTGAAAACTGCGAGCGTCTACTATCAGAATCCGCCGCGTGCGTCAATGGCGCTAGCCCATTGACCGAGCCACGGGGTGCAGGACGCGCAGGAGAGGATTGGCAATGGGATGCTTGAGATCGTTGACACTGGTGGGGCAAATCGAGAAGCGGAACGAATGAAAGTGTGGCACACAGTTAAATTAGGCAACTCTCGCGGCCACCGCCTCGACGGAACTGGTGCGGGCCGCGTTGAGCAATCCTCGGTTTTTGACTTTTCCTTGTGTCTGGTCGCTAATTGACCCGAATACAACCAAGAGGCAAGAGGATAATCGGTGCTCCCCGTATTTTTCAGGAGGCTGTGCCGCGCGGCGTAGGAAGTCGAGATAGTCGCCGGGAAAAAGGGCACTTCGTCTCGTGAGCATTGTGGCCAGAGGTAGGTACTATCTAGCGGCCGATGACAGAAACCGGGCGGCCTGCCAAGAAACCGAAGACTCCCCCACTGGCCCCATATTGACAGCCATTGAGGGGTGGATCATACTACCGAGAATACGCTGCAACGGGCACTCAAGTTGTTTCCGTTCGAGATGTCTACCCACTGGCAGCCGGACGGTTGGTTGACGGAAGTTCTTTTCAATGCGGAATCTCTTGGCATGAGCACGATAAAAAAGGATGACCGGGTGGCGATCCAGCGATTCTTAACCGTGGTCGCGTTCGCATATGGAAAACCGGTGCGTGATCAATGTGAGCAGTGCATTCGCCAACTGCCCGAAGACAAAGAGATCGATACCGGCAAGGTTTTGCTTGAAGCGCGTCGCGAACAGGATGAATGCCTCGAGGAGGCAGTTGCCGCAAGCCGCGACGTACCATTTTATAGTCGCATTCGGCTCAAGTAATGATCGACTCACCGCCACCGTTGTCGTTGGCCTGTTCCGTTTTGCGGGACACGGGCGCGTTAGACGTTCGAAAGCAACTCCTTGAGCTTTTCGATTGACTTGATCACTAGTTCCATGTTCTTGGCGGCTTCTAGCTCCAGCGACACGTAACCGCTGAACGGCGGGCAGCGCGGTGATTGGCCAGCGTCGGAAGCTGGCACTTCTGGAAGCATCCTAAGCAAGTGGAGCCACGGCAAGAGTTCTCCATCGCCGTTATGCGCTAACGTCTTTCCGATGTCATCCACTAAAGGGGCATCGGCAAAGTGTGCGCAGCGGTGGTGGGCGCTGACATGCGCGTGCACGATTCTCCGGCGAATGGCTTTCGCATCATCGCGGTTGCTGCCCACGTCAAGGGATGCTATTTTGGCGATACGCCAGTGTCCAATGTCCAGGTTGTAGCCGACACGATGGGACAACTTCTTGTTACGATCAAGATGCGAGCAGAGCTCTTTCAAGGTCTCCCAGTCCTTGAGTACGAAACAAGGTCCGGGCTCCAGTTCGAGTGCCAGACTTACATCGCTACTTCCCGCCCTCGGTTCGTCGAGCACTCGCTCAATATTCGCAAGCAATCGCCTGACGGCCTCCGACCGGGAAACTCTGGTTGCATGGAAGTGCCGTGTTTTCTCCGATTGTCGATCAAGCCACACTCCTTGCATCGCTGAACCGGTGACCATCTCCACGAATCGCGCCGGATGCCCGTCTCGCCTCAGAGAATCTGCCATATACAATAAGCGCCGAATTGCCGGGATGACCATATTGTGTCGGCCTTCCGCATCTGCGGCTCTGGTAATCTCTGGGAGAAACGAAGCTAGTCCGATAATCGGCCATCGCGCAGCGGGAAAACGGCTCTTCACCCGCTCGAGTATCCGATCAGCTTCTTGGTCTATGAGTCGGGCCAGGAATTCCGCGGCGTTGAGCGGGCGATACAAACGCCACGACAATCCCCGGAACGACCATGTGCGGGCGAATACATCCACCCATCGGCGCATTTCTTCCTCCATAAACACATAAAGCTCAATCGGCACAATGTCATCGTCCGCGGGGGACCGCCCGTTTGCTCGCAAATCGACCAGAACGTCCCCGGATTGCGGCCCCGCAACCCCGCGGGCACAAAACAACGATAGCAGGGAAACTCGCAGGGAGCGCTCGGCACCCTTGTTCTCCGTCGGCTCATTGCGTTCCTTCCCGTCGTCCAGTGACGCCCGATTCGAGTCATTTCCAACGAATGTTCCGCTCGCTAAGAATGATTCACCGGTCTGGTGGCCATCAAGACCGTCTCGCGATATCGCACCGCTTCCGGATACGGTAAATGACGCCACCAGATACTCCGGATAATCCTCCAACGTCTCCGGCTCGCTTTTTTCCGCGTTCCAAAGTCGAATTCTTCCTTTTCCCGCGTTCGCAACAGACGGTCGCACGTACTGCAACCAGTACCAGCCGGACCGAACCGGCTTCTTACCCAATTCGTTCAGGAACCCCTCTTGGACCGTTTTGGAAAAGATGTCGCAAATCGATTCGTGACCTCTCAACTGATAAACGTCCGCACGTTTCTGAAGGTCCACTAACGTGAATGTTCCAAGTTCCGATCTGAGATCCGCCGATTCGGCTCCAACTAGATGCCCCTCGGTGTTAAGTAAATCGACCGCCATGTCCAGAAGCCCAAATGACGACAGCTCGTTGCCCCTCGCAATCCGCAGTAACGGAAGTTTTACCGCGTCGTGAGTTGCGGAAATCACGAGCAACGGTCGTTGCTTGCTGCTAGCCGTCACGTATTTCCTTCCGCCCGGTTGCCGTTCGTACGGCCGCACCCGAAAAATATCCTCCATGTCGACCTTGAGAAACGGATAGCTTCCCGGATCATTGATCAAGAAGCTGTCTCTATTGGACTCACCGGAATACCCCACCAGGACAACTGCATGATCCTGTACCTCGTACTTCCCTTGCAACCCGCGTTTCCTCCTGGAACGGTGCCGGCGCAGGTTGTTCTTGTGCATCACCGACAAGTGCGGCTCGTTCTCGCAGTCAGGAAGATCTCCCCACATCCGCCCAAGGTCGGTCGGCAACAGCAGAGGAACTCCGGAACGTAAGTAAGAACGGATGGCAATAGCCCAGATTTCCTGCGAACAGTTACCTGTCAACTCGTAGGCACACAATCCGACGCGCGCATCGTTCAGAAAACGGGTTATTTTCGACCGCGTCATTCCGGTCAAAGCAATCTGCGCATCGTTACCACCAGCCGCCAGGGCCGTGATCTCAGCAATGCCAAAAATGGAAGTCACAACTTGCTGCTGAATCGCGAGAACCATGAAGCACGCGGCCTGCGCGCACAGCCCACCACCTACAGGGATGTGCTGAAGAAACGGAGTTCCAGTGATCTCTCGCCCCTCGCCGTAAACGGTGCCAAACTCGCACTTCAGTGTTCGATAATCATCCAAACGTGACGGTAAGCTGAACAGCGAATCCGCAATGCACTGCCCGGACCCCAACAACTCCTTCTTCAACAACCGCCGACTGGGGCGCACCAAATGAGCATCGTCAGGTTCCACAAGTCGCTTGTTCACGGCCGCGACGTTCTCAACAAATCGTGGCAAACGACGTACATTCACGATGCTTGGTTGTCGAAACTCAGTTCGCATTGCGAATCGTGGGGAGGAGATGCCGAAAAGTTCCGCTTCGCTGCGCGCAATCAGCGAAGGAGCATATCGGAATTCGAGATCGCCGTCGTTGCCGTAAAGCCACTGCTGCAACTTCCGCAACCGTTTATAGGCCGTTGCTCCGATTTCCTGGCGTGCGCGAACCGGAGAAACCGGGGAACAACCACTGCGGTCACGTGATCCAAATGTCGTCATGAAGCAATTCCGATAAAGTTAGTTCAGTAGTACCTGCTGATTGTTCTTCGCGGCCACACACGGCTGATCCACTGCCCAATTCCGGAACAACCGATGCCCCCGGATTCTTCATGAAGGTTCGTCATGAGCGGTTGAAACTCAAGGCAGATACGTGGCCTGGCAGACGCTCGATTGGCCGCAGACCATGTTGCCGACACGCGAGCACAGACGAATCGCCCGCTGACGTGCACACGTGGCCGACCCGACAGTTCCACGGTGGATCCCTCGTGAATAGTCGGAGGTGGACTGCGGATGGATGATTTTGGGGTAACATAGCGTGTTCGTGTTCCGTGGTCAATCTACGAGGGATAATCACCCACATTCCCAGTGGTTGCGACCCCCGCAAATCATTCGATGTTGCAAGTCATTTTCATGCGACATCTCGCCTTGACTTACGAGCAACGTTAGCTCTTGTGCAGCATTGATTAGCATACCCAGGGCGCAAATTAATGCACCGGTCGGATTGCCTGGGTGTGTTCTGCAAGAGACCTAACCGCTGCAGCCCAATCGAAGCCCCATGGTGCGACTTTGATCGAAAAAAAGATGGGCGTAAACCCGCCGCTTTTCAACACATCGCACCACCCGTGTCGGCGACCGGCCTCGCCCGTGTCGATTGTCTGTTTTTCCGTCTCGAACGTGCCCATCCGACGCGTGAAATCTGGCTCAAATCCACGCGCCGATCAAAGTCCCACACTGGGACTTTGATCCGCAGATGGGGGGTGTTCGGCATTGAACCACCGTGCTCAACTCGCCCGTGCCGAGGACAACTGAAAGCCTGAAATGCGAATTACAATGCCTTTGCACATAACGGCTTATCGCATGACCGACAAGACGCGAGAAGAATGCCGCATCGTGCGCCTCGGCCATGAAAATCAAAGTCCCACTGTGGGACTTTGATCCACAGAAGGGGGGTAAAACGGTCGATTTCGACACTTGGCACCACCCGCGACTCCCGCTGGCCGCGCCGCCGATGGTTGTCCGTTTTCCGTCTTGAACATGCCTCCTC